>CAYYOE010000009.1:0-28286 GCA_964473055.1 uncultured Rhodobacterales bacterium
CAGGGGACGGCGGCCGACGTCATCCGCCGGGCGATGATCCGGATGGAAAAGGCCATCGACGGCATGCCCGCCACCATGCTGCTGCAGGTCCACGACGAGCTTCTGTTCGAGGTGGATGAGGGCGCCGTCGATCCCCTGATCGCCCGCGTGAAGGAAGTGATGGAGGGCGCGGCCCACCCGGCGGTCCACCTGACCGTGCCCCTGACGGTCGAGGCCGGACACGGGGCGACCTGGGCCGCGGCGCATTGATGGACGTGCCGGCGCCCTCAGGCGTCTGGCTGCGCGGGGCGCTGGACGAACGCGCCCTGACCGCGCTGGACGTGCTGGCCGACAGCCGCGCCCGCCCCGGCGGTCGCGTGGACTGGACCGAGCCCGCGGTCGCCTTGGCGCTTGCCCCGGTCACCGACATCATCGGCGACCAACGCGGCGCCGTCGCTCGCCTCGTCCGTGTTGTCTGGTTTGCCAAGGACGCGGGGCGGAACTGGGGCGTCCCGTGGCACCAGGACCGCATCATCGCGGTGGCCGGACGGCATGACGTGCCCGGATTCGTCAACTGGTCCTGCAAGCACGGGACCTGGCATTGCGAACCGCCGGTCGCCACGCTCGCGGCGATGTGCTTCGTCCGTGTCCACCTCGATGACTGCGACGCGGACAACGGCGCCATGGAGATCGCCTGTGGCAGCGAGGCCGAGGGGGCCGTGCCCGAACCCCTCGCCGCGGCGACCGCAGCGCGCTACCCGGGACAGACCTGCCGGGCACGGCGAGGCGACATCCAGACGCTTCCCATGCTGGTCCTGCACCGCTCCAGCCCATCCGGCAACGGCGCACCGCGTCGCGCGCTCCGCCTCGACTACGCCTTCGCCGACCTGCCTTCCCCGCTTGCTTGGGTAACCGCATGATCCGCACGTGGGAGGAACTGCGCGCCCTCGCCCTGTCCCTGAACCTGCCCCAGGTGACCGAGGACGCGCCCTGGGGCAACCCCTGCCTCAAGGCGCATGGCAAGATGTGGGCCTGGTGGTCGCCCTACGTGGACGCCGCCGTGGTGAAATGCGGGTTCGAGGAACGCGAGGCGCTGATGGCCGCCGACCCCGAGTCCTTCGTGCTGCACCCGCACTACACCGCGCATCCCTTCGTGCTGGTCGCCGCGGGCCGCATCGACCCGGACTGGATGCGCGCCCGCCTCACCCGCGCCTGGCGCGACGCCGCGCCGAAGCGGTGGCTCAAGGCGTGGGATGAAGAAGGCATTGGCTAGTGGTCTTCGTAGACCCGGCTTGCAAAAGCCAGATGGCGGGGTACATTTGGGGTAATTAGAATGGCACTAGTTTACTATATTGTGCCGCCAGCGCCGGGCATCAGCCATATCAATGCAATGTAATTTCTGATTGGAGGAATCCTAAATTGAGTGAAGGACCGGAGCCGCCCTCAATAGAAATGGTCCATTTCGTATGCGAATCGTTCTTGATTTTTTGGATCCTCATTTTCTGGATCAACTTGGAGAGTTTGAGCATGTCACCATGCGCTGGGCAGGCTGTGTTGCATCAGCTGCAGAGGGCTTACAAAGCGTCCTAAGCGCCGCTACCCTACCATTCGAATTGATACAGAGCGCCGCATTGGAACGCAGGTTCGATAGGTTTTTGATGGCTGAAGGAATACGCGGCCCAAAGAGCACCATTCCCTTGCCTGGAGAAGTTGCAATCGATGACGACGAGCGGGAACGACTTGCGTATGAGCGCGCCGACAGGCGCATGAATGATTTCATGAGTAGCAAGGAGGGTAGCGATTATTTTCGTGACACCCTTGTTCATGAAATGAACCATCGGCTGCGCTCTCAAGGCGTACGAACTGCAGCGGAAGAGCTGATGGTTCAAACTCTTATTTCCTCGTGGTCTGTTTTTGAAAGTTTTTCTCGGTCATTCATCATCTCGGCAATAAACGAGAACCCACGGATGGCTGAACCTGTCCTGAGAGCGCCAGACTTGCGCGATGTCTTCGGCAAGCAGGTTGTTGATCTGCAAACAATTGGAGACCATGGATTCGATTTGTCGTCGTCTATGGGAAGCATCCTCTTCAAGAACCGGCGACTCGATAGTCTGGGCAACATCAGGTCAGTAATGAAAGCGCTTCTCGATTCTTCTGAAGTTCAGACTGCGCTTGGACAAGAATTATGGCTTCTCAACCAGCGCCGCCACCTGCTAGTTCACAATCGTGGCATAATTGATGCGGAGTACTGCAAGAACACTGGAGACAAAGGGCCAATTGGCGCCAAGTTGAAGGTGACAGCAACCGATGCCGAAAACAGCCTTACCGCAGTCCGAGATGCTATTCTGGCTGTGTGTCGAGCGGCTCAATCGCTTGGGCAGCGCAAGGGAAACGATAGACTGACGCCCGATTAGTGGCCCGTTGCAAGGGCAACACTGCTTGCTGTTATTCCAACGGCACGCGTCTCTGCCACCTACCCCTTCACCAGCGCCGCCACGATCCGCCGGGTGACCGGGGCCACCACCAGCACCACCGGGAACGCCAAGGCCCAGGACGGCAGCCACGCCCCCACCCAGGCGACCATGAACCCCGGCGGAAGGCCCAGCGCGCGGTACGTGGCCACCCCCGACACCAGGAACGACATCAGACCCGACAGGATCAGGCCGAACAGGACGGGGGCGAAGCGGGCGGGAATCATCAGTGGGCTCCGGGTTGGGCAGGGGGCGCGTGCGGGCGGACGGTGGACGGACGCCCGCGCGCGGTCAATGCGGCACGCCCTGCCGCCCAGGCGCGGCCGTCATCGCGCCGGTTGGCGCCGGGTGGTCGGCTGTGCTAGCTTACCCGTCATGCATCAGTCCGTTCGCAAACGCTGACCGGTCCTTCGACCGCACATCCGCCCGGCCGCCACGGCGCGCCGGTCGTTCAACCCATGCGACGGAGACCGGAATGCCCCCCTTTGATCTGTTGACCGACCCTGCCTTCTGGCAGGACCCCGGACGTGCCTGCCAGCCCCTGCTGGCGCAGGGCTGCGTTCACCTTCCCTGTGCGCTGGGCGGCCATGCCATCCTGGGCCATCAGGCCCTGCGCGAACTGGCCCATGACCCGCGCGCGGAGGGGGTCGCGCTGCCCCACAACGGCCCGCCGACCGCCTGGGACCGGCTGATCGGGGCTGGCCTGTTCACCCGGCAGGGTGCCGACCACGCCGGGCCGCGCGCCGCCGCCTCGGCGGGGATGACGGCAATGCCGGAGCGCGCGGCCGAGGTCGCCGCGCGGTTGCTGCCCGGGCTGCTCGACCACACCCGGCCGCGCCCGGACCTGTCCGACGACCTTGCGCGGCCCCTGATGCAGGCCGTCTGGGGGGACCTGACCGGCCTGCCCCTGCCCTTGCTGGCCGTGGCCGGGCCGGCGCTGGCCGCGCGCAGCAGCTTTGCGCCCGAACCGGGCGTGGATGGCCCCGCCGAGGATGCGGCGCAGGCGGTGCTGGAGGCGGCCGCGGTGGCCGCGCTTGGGGATGCGCCGCTGGTGCGGGCGCTGGACGGCCCGCCCGAACGGATCGCCGAAGCCATCGCCGGCATGACGATCGACGCGCTGGAAACCGGCGGGTCGGGGCTGGCCGGGGCGCTGTGGCACCTGCTGCGGCACGGACCGGACCGGCCCACCGCGCCGCGGGCGTTGGACGAGGCGCTGCGCAGGGCGGCCCCGGCCCCGGCCACGATGCGGCAGGCGACCGCGGATATCCCCTTGCCCGGCGGTGGCGTGGTCGCGACGGGGGACTGGCTGTGGATGATATGGGCAGCAGGCGACCACGATCCGGCGGTCCATAACGATCCGATGGCGTTCTGCCCGGAACGGGCACGGCGGCCCCTGCTGGCCTTTGGCGGCGGGGCGCATGGCTGTCTGGGGCGGGGGATCGTGAGGGCGGTCCTGGCAGAGGTCGCCGGGCGGCTGATGTCGGACGGCTGGCGCCTGGCGCCGTGTGACCTGCGGTTCGCCCCGTTCGTCGCGCGCTATCCCTTGGGCGCGCAGCTGGTGCGTTGACGGCAATCGGCCGCGCGGAGGTTGCCCGCGCGGCCGGGTCAGGCCGGGGCCTTGGCCCCGATCAGGAAGGGTCAGGCCTGCGTGACGGCCTTGGCCTCGACCACCGTGTCGCCCGGAGCCGATGCGCGGCTTTCGATGGCGATGCGGCGGGGCTTCAGCGCCTCGGGCACCTCGCGCACCAGATCAAGGTGCAGCATCCCGTTCTCGTGGGTGGCGCCCGTCACATGGACATGGTCGGCCACGTGGAACCGGCGTTCGAACGCGCGGGTGGCGATTCCGCGGTGCAGATAGGTGCGCGGCGTCTCGTCCTTCGGCTTGCGCGCGGTGACGACAAGCGCGTTCTCGCGCACTTCGACCGACAGGTCGTCGGCGGTGAAGCCCGCCACGGCGACCGAGATGCGCCAGGCATCATCGGCGGTCTTCTCGATGTTATAGGGCGGATAGCCGGGCTGGGCGGGTTCCGTGGTCAGCAGTCGGTCCATCAGATCGGCGATCTGGTCGAAGCCGACGGTGGCGCGGTGCAGGGGCGCAAGATCATAGGTTCGCATGGGTCATCCTCCGATGAGCGACAACATGTGCCGACCCTCCACCATGGACGGGCCGGGCCTTGAGTGCCGGGCCCGACACGCGGCCCCCGGCCTCATTCAGCTAGGAACCGGCCGGGCCGCGTTCAAGGTTCGCCGACGGCCGGGCGTTCGGGAACTGTCCGGTGGTCGGCCTCGGCCAGCAGGTCGAACAGCGGCCCCCCCGCGCGGCCAAGGTCCACGGCAATGGCCACCGGGATACCACCAAGATCGGACCTTGCGACAGCAACGCCAAGGATCTCGAGGCCGCCATCCGGCCCCGGCACCAGGAAGGGCGCGCCGGATTCGCCCGACCGGACATCGCAGACCGTGGTGAAGGTGCCGTCGGCGCGGCCCATCACATCGCAGGCGGTCTGGCGCTGCCGCCCGCCGCTGCGGCCGCCGCGGAAGGACACGACGAACCCGCGCAGGGTGTCGCGCCCGGGATCCGCTGCCAGTGGCACGGGGCGGGCGACGGCCGGATCGACCGGCCGGGCAAGCTCCATCAGCGCCACATCGAAGCGGATGCGCCCGCGCGTTGCTTCTGGCAACTGGTCCCACAAGGGGTGGCGCAGGACACGGGTCACGGACAGCGGCGTGCCGGGCAGGCCGGTGCCGCCCGAGGGCGAGAACACGAAGTCCGCCGCGGCAACGGGCTTGCCGTCCCGGTCGGTCGGCAGGCAATGGGCGGCGGTCAGCACCATGTCGGGTCGGATCAGCGTGCCCGAGCAGCCGCCGCCGCCCGCCGCGAACTCGATCAGGCCGATGGCGCGGAGATCGGGCGGTTCTGCCCGCGCCCCGATGGCGCCGGACAGGATCAGGCAGACAGCAAGACAGACCGCCGAAACAGCACAGGTCCGCCCGTCACGGACGAAGGAACTTGGCACCGATATCGCCACGGCCCCCGTCACCGCCACCGGCAGCGCCGCCCGCGTTGTCGACTGTCAGACGACGGGATTGTACCGCCGTTTCAGGGAACACGCCCCGCCCTGCCGCCAGATCCCGCAAGAGGTCCGACAGGGGGGCCGCGATATCCATGCCATAGGACACACGGCGCCCCTGCATCTCGCCAATGGCCGAGACGACGGCCACGATCCGCGGTCGGTCGTCCTGCAGGGTGAAGATGGGCGACCCCGATGACCCCGGCTCTGCCTCGCAGCTCATCGCGATCATGCCCCGGAACACATCCAGCACCGAACAGGCCCGCTGGTGCGACGGCGCGTCCATCCGCGCCGCGCCATAGGACACGACGCTGACCTGCGATCCCTGCCGCAGGGGCCCGCCGCCCGGCAGCAGCGGTTCGGCGTGGCTCGACACGATCGGGCTGTCCAGCTGGATCAGCGCGAGGTCATAGCGCAGGCGGGCGGAATTGCGTTCCGACGTCGGGTCATAGCCCGGGTGCACGATGGCTGCGCGCGCCCGGCGGAAGGACACCGAGGCGCCATTGCGCCAGCCCGCATGGAAGGCGATCCGGCGCGGGTCGCGCAGGCGGTTGGCGTCGTTGTACAGGCAATGGGCCGCGGTCAGCACCAGATCGGGGCGGATCAGCGTGCCGGTGCAGTTGGCGTCGTTCTCGAGATCGAGCACGCCCACCGCCTCCCAGCCCCGGACCTTTCCCCAAGTATCCAGCCGTTCCAGCGCGGTGTCCGCCGGACGCGTGGCCTGGGCGGTCAGGGGCGTGGCCGGGATCAGAGCCGCCGCCAACAGAGCCAGCGCAAGCAGCAATCCCCGGTGCCACGGGCGGAGGCGTCTGTTCGCAGTCATGGCCGCACCCGCCGCGCGCCACCGGCCGCGAAGGCGCCGCCCGTGCGCCCGACATCGAGACGCGCGCGCATGGCGTCCATCCCTGCCTCGGCCGGTCCGGACAGGGCGACCGGGATACCTGCGATGTTGCCCGACCCCGAAATCACACCCGAAACCCGCAACCCGCCATCCGGGCCGCGTGACATGACGGGCCCACCCGAAGCTCCCTCGTCTGCCGTACAGGACAGGGTCAGCGCCCCGCCCGGGTCGCGCGCGGTCACGGTGCAGGTCTGCTGCCCCACGATTCCGGCCTGCGCGCCATAAGACATCACATCCACGCTGGCACCCGTGCGTGGGGCGGGGCCCACCGAAAGGGACAACACCTCGGCGGGCCGAATTGGGCGGTCGAGCGCGATCAGGCCAAGGTCGTGGGCGACCCGTCGTTCGGGTGCCGGGTCCGAGGCCACCCAGTCCGGGTGCACGGCGGTCGCCGTTGCGGTGCGGTTCGCGGCGGCCCGTCCTTGCCGCAGCCCGGCACGAAAGGCGATCGATCCGGGCGGATGCAGGCGACCGGTCGCCCTGTCGTGCAGGCAATGGGCGGCGGTCAGTACCGTGCGCTCGTCGATCAGGGTGCCGGTGCAGAAGGTTACCCCGGCGATCTCGACCCGGCCTACGGCGGCAGGCGTCGGCAATGCCTGGACCTCGGGAATGGCGCCGTTCCGGACATCGGCACGCGCGGCCACGGCTCCGCACAGGGCGAGTGCCGCCACCCAACCAGACACCCGGACCACGCGCATCCTGTTACCCTGCACCATGGCGACCCACCTTGCAGACGCCTCGGGCGGAATTATGGCACGTTCCGCGCCGTTCCGGGGATCGTGCGGGTGACATGCGGCAGGGATTGTGGGACGGCTGCATCACCCGTGCGGCCCCCGACCGTGCCCCTTAGCCGCGGCCACCAAGCAGATAGGCCCCGATCCCGACCGCCGCCAACCCGACCACGGCAACAACACCGGGGTAGGTCATGGGCGATGCGCCCGCCGGCAGATACAGCCGCAGGAATTGCGCGAAGGCCCCCAGCGCCAACCCGATCCCCGCCATCATCAAGGTGATCCGCGCCGGTCCAACAGCATGTTGCCCCATGTCGGCATGCCCCGATCCGGCCTGCAACCAGGCGATCATGCCGGCCAGCAGCATCACGCCGATCACGACGAACCCGCCCCGCCCCCGCGGCAGGCTGGCCGCGACAAGATAGACGAACAGCGGGACAATCAGGGCGATTACGATCATGGATATCTGCCTTCTTCAGCCTGCGTCCATCAGGCCGGGGTTGAGAATTCCGCGTGGATCGAACCTCCCACGCAGGGCCCGGGACAGGGCCAGCACCTGTGGCGCCTCGGGCGGGAACGGCGCGATCCGTGCCCGCGTCTCGGCAGCGGCCCGGATCAGCGTGGCGTGGCCGTCGAGGGGGCCAGAAAGGTGCCGCAGGTCGGTGCCTTCGGCCACGCGGGCCCAGATCAGTCCCCCCCCCCAGTCCAGCATCCAGTCGCGCAACGCGCCACCGGTGTTTAGCCGCGCCAGAACCGCGGATGTTTGCGACGCGCGCAGCGACAGCCGCCAGACATCGCCCGGCGCCCCGTGAAACGGGGCCACGTCGCGCACGCGCGCCCAGAGGGCAGCCGTCCGCGCCGTGTCCCGGTCGATGTCGACCGCACCCCAGGACGCCAGAAGCGCCGCCAGCCGTCCGGCGCGGTAGGCCACGCTGTCGGCAAAACCCTCGATCCGCAGCACGGTGCCCGCGTCCGCCCCGTCGCCGGGAAGATGCGCCGCGCCCGTCACCTCGAAGGGGCTGCCCAGTGCCGCCGCCATCGCCGCGACGGCCTGTCCCGCGTCCAGCCCGGCCAGCCGCAGCGTGGCCTGCGTCTCGGGCGCGGGCAACACCTTCAGCGCGACCTCGCTCAGCACGCCCAGCGTGCCCCAGCTGCCTGCCACCAGCTTGACCAGATCATAGCCGGTGACGTTCTTCATCACCCGCCCGCCGTTCTTCACGACCGTGCCGCGTCCGTCGACGAACCGCACCCCCAGGGCCGCATCCCGCGCCGCCCCCGCCTGGATCCGACGCGGACCGGACGCGTTGGCCGCCACGACACCGCCGATCGTCGGCACCCCGTCCGTTCCCAGCAGCCCGCGCAGGTCCGGCGGTTCGAATGGCAGGCGTTGGCCCTCGGTGGCCAGCAGCGCTTCGACCTCGGCCAGCGGCGTGCCCGCCCGCGCGACCAGCGTCAGCGCGCCCGGCTCATACAGGTCCACCCCGGCGATCCCCGCCACCGACAGCATTTCGCCCGCCACGGGCCGCCCGATATCGCGTGTGCCCCCGCCTGCAATGCGCAGGGGCCCTGCGGCCCCGGCCACCGCCTCGGCCAGTTCGGCCTCGGTCGCGGGGCTCAGCACGGCCTCTTTCCCTTCGACGTGGTCCAAATATCCCGGGGTGAATTGCCGCGGGCAGAGCCCGGGGCAAGAGGGGCAGCGCCCCTCACGCTGCCCGCGCTCCGCGCCGGGTCTCGGACACCTCCAGCGGGAACACCTTGGCCGGGTTCAACAGCCAGGCCGGATCGAACACGTCCTTCACGGTCATCTGCGCCTCCATGTCCGCGGGGGCGAACTGCACGCCCATCAGGTCGCGTTTCTCGATTCCCACGCCATGCTCGCCGGTCAGGCATCCGCCCGCCTCGACACAGAGCGTCAGGATGTCCGCGCCCAGCCGTTCCGCGCGTCCCAGGTCTTCGGGGTCGTTGGCATCGAACAGGATCAGCGGGTGCATGTTGCCGTCGCCCGCGTGGAACACGTTCGCGACCTTCAGCCCGTAGCGCGCGGACAGGTCGGCGATGCCCTTCAGGACACGCGGCAATTCGCTGACCGGGATCGTGCCGTCGAGGCAGATGTAGTCCGCGATCCGGCCCATCGCCCCGAAGGCCGACTTGCGCCCCAGCCAGATCCGCGCAGCCTCATCCGCCGACCGGCTTTCGCGAAATTCGAGCGGTGCATGGCGGCCCGCGATCTGGCGGATCAGGCCGATCTGATGGTCGATCTCGGCCCCCGACCCCTCGACCTCGACGATCAGCAGCGCCTCGCAGTCGGGGTAGCCCGCCTTGGCAAAGGCCTCGCAGGCCTCGATGCAGGGACGGTCCATGAACTCGATCGCCACCGGCAGCACGCCCGCGCGGATGATGTCGGACACGCAGGCGCCTGCCACCTCGTTCGATGCGAAGGCAATCAGCACGGGGCGTGCGCCCTCGGGTTTGGGCAGGATGCGCAGGGTGGCTTCGGTCACGACGCCCATCTGCCCCTCGGAACCGCAGACCACACCCAGCAGGTCAAGGCCCCCCGCATCCATCTGCGCGCCACCAAGCTGCACCACCGTGCCGTCCATCAGCACCATGGTGACGCCCAGAAGGTTGTTCGTGGTGACGCCGTATTTCAGGCAGTGCGCCCCGCCCGAGTTCATCGCGACGTTGCCCGCGATGGCGCAGGCCAGTTGGCTGGACGGATCGGGGGCGTAGAAGAAGCCGTCCTCCTCGACCGCGGCACTCACGGCCAGATTGGTCCGCCCGGCCTGCACCCGGATGATCCGGTCGGTCAGGTCGACCTCCAGCACCTGCGTCATGCGGGCCACGCCCAGGATGACGCAATCGGCCGTGGGCAGGGCGCCGCCGGCCAGCGATGTGCCCGCGCCGCGCGGCACCACCGGCACGCCCTCGGCATGCAGGAACCGCAGCACGGCGGCAACCTCGTCGGTGGTGGCGGGCAGGACGACCGCCAGGGGCGGGCAGCGGTAGGCGGCCAGACCGTCGCATTCGTAGACACGCAACTCCTCGGGCGCGTCGATCACGGCCGCATTCGGCAGGATGCGGCGCAGGCCCGCGACGATGGATGCCTTGCGGGCAATGACGCCCCGGTCGGGGTCCGGCATCTGCATGGTCTGTCCTCCGCTGGCTTTTCAGGTCAGCCTAGCGCAGCGCGGCGGGCGTGCAATGGCCTCTCGCGGCTGCGAAGTGCCCGGGTCATTGGAACCGGGGGCGTCAGACCGCTAGCGCCGGGCGATATCGGTCGGGCTCGAGTTGCTCCGCGGCAACCTCGCGCACGATATCGGTGAGGCGCAAGATGATCTGGTTGTGCTGGCTCGATGCCTGCCAATGCAGTGAGACCGCAACCCGTGTGCCAGGGACGATTTCCAGAAGCCGACCTGCGGCGACGTGCGGCCGGGCCGCTATTGCGGGCAGCAAGGTCCAGCCAACCTCGCCGAGGCAACAGGCGATCAGGCCCTCGAATGACGGGACCATGTGGCAGGATGGCGCCACCGCTTGACCGAAGGCGATCATCATCCACTGTTCGGTCAGAGTGTCCTTCCTGTCGAAAACCAGCGAAGGTGCATTCGCCAGGCGCGCAAGGGTCAGGTCGGCCCCGACCTCGCGGCGAAGGAACCTGGGTGTTGCCACCGCGATGTAGTCCATGGATCCCAGCGACGTCCGTCGACACCCTGGAACGGGTTGTTCGCTGGCGGTAACGGCTGCCACCGCATTGCCGCTGCGCAGGCTCTGCTCCGTGTGTTCCTGATCGTCGTTGAGAACTTCGATTCGAAGGTTCAGTTGAGCCTGTGCGAGCCGAAGCACTTTCGGAAACCAGGTGGCGAGGCTGTCGTTGTTTACCCCGATCCGCACATGCTTCAGCGCGAGGGTCGAGCTGGTTTCTGTCTCCATCTGCACTCGCAGTTCGTGCTGCATCAGCAGGACCTGGTCGTAGTGCTGGCAGAGAAGTCGCGCCTCTTCGGTCGCCACACAGGGGCGACCGCGGATCACCAGAACGGAACCATACCGTTCCTCCAGAGCGCGGACGCGCTGGCTGACGGCAGACTGCGTCACGCTCAGTTCGCGGGCGGCCGCCTCGAAGCTGCCGGCCCGCACGACTGCCGAAAGTACTGCGATGGCATCATAATCGAAGTCCATGACGGCGATTCATTGCATAAGTTGCGCTTATGTCAAGTAAGAACATCCCTGGTGAAGTTTGTTACTTCAAATGACGCCTCGAATGTCGGACTCGATTTCTCATTAGCACGACTAATTTTCAGCGAAAAAATCTTGCGCTCGGCACGCAATGGTTGTTGACGAATTGAGGACAATACCGGAACGAGTATAGCAATAGGCCGGATTTCGAGAATAGGAGGGCAGCATGTCTGCAGCCGAACTGAGACGGAAGTACATGAGGCCGCTTGCCGGGATGGGCAAGCATTCGCGTCCCGTGGCTTGGACGATCCTGTCCGCTTATGTCGTGCTGATCCTCGTCGCAATCTTTCTTGGCGCGGTTCTTCTGAGCTTGCCGGTCTCGGTGTGGACTGTTGCGGCTATGGCATTCCTGGCCCTGTTCATCGGCACCCGGTTACGGGGCGTGAACAACATCGTGCACGAATGCTCGCATTCCACATTCTCGGCACACCGCAAGGACAACGTTCGCTTGGGGCGTTTGTGCTCGTCCCTGCTTCTGGGCTGCTATCGCGACTACTGCGATGACCACCTTTCGCACCATGTCCATCTGGGCGACTACGAACATGACAAGGATTTCGGGGCGTTGCAGGCCCTGCGACTGCACGATCCGCTGACCCCGCGGGTGGTCCTGCGGCACATTCTGACCCCTCTGATCGGGCGGCACCTGCCCTACTACCTGCGCGTCAGCCTGTCGGGGCGTGATGGTATCGAGTGCCAGATGCTGAAACTGCTTCTTCTGGTGACAGTCGCCGCCTTCACATATGTCTACCCGATGGCAGGGCTTCTGTTCGTCGTGGCCCCATTTGCACTGGTGCTTCCGACTATCAACTACTGGACCGATTGCCTCGATCATGCGGGGCTGTTCGGGACCGGAGATGATCTGGATTCGGCGCGCAATGTCTTCGTGCCCGGCTGGGTGCGGCTTCTATTCTTCCCGCGCAATGACTGCTATCATCTCGTTCATCACCTGTTTCCGCACGTGCCTTCACAGCACCTTGCGGACTCGCACGAAAAGCTGCTTGTCGATGAAGATTACAGGACGCGACCCAATGCGGCGCGCCCGGGTGCGAGGCCCCCGCAAAAGGCACCCGCACTGCGCCCGTCGCGTGCGACCTGAGCGGAATGGCCCGAAGCCGGGGATAACTGTCGAGCTTTCGATCGGGGCGGGGTTTTCCCGCCCCTTTCTGCGCCCGCCTCGCAGCGGCCTTGATGACCTCCGCGCGCGTTCCAGGGTTGCAAAAGCCCGGTCAGACGACGTGCAAACCACAGCCGTTGGCGCGGCTCTCCGTGGCCCTCCGGTCCGAAACGGCGCTGGTGACCGCAAGAGGGTAGGCTGCCGTCGAAAGGGGCCTCTGGAGTCAGGCGGCAAACCCTACCGGGGCAACCGGGCGTCCACTTCGCTTGCCACGACCTCGCCCGAGATCCGCGCGCCGCCCGCGGTCTGGATCAGTGGACCGGCCAAGGCTTCGCCGGCGAACCAGACCCGGTCGCCCAACGGCCGCGACAGCACATCGCGGGCCCCCGCATAGCCCGGGCGCGCGGCGGCATAGGCGCCGCGGATCGTGCGCTCGGCCGCCCAGTTCGTCATGGTGGATCGTCGCACCCGTTTGCGCACGTCCGACCCGAAGATGTCGGCCAGCCGGTCGGTCACGAAATCCACTGCCGCGGCCTCGCCCGCCGCCTCCATCTCCCATGCGAAGTCGCCGCCGACGAAGCCCACCATCAACGGCCAGCCGAAGGGGCGGCAGAGGAAATACAGGTCGTGCCGCGCGTGGCGTTCCATCAAGAGGTCGTCCCATTCGCCCACGCCCAGGCCTTCGGCGCCGTCCACCTCCAGCGGGATCTTGGTCAGCAGACCCATGGGCAGGTCATGCGCCGCCGCGAGGTAGGTCACTGGCAGGGCGGGGTGGAAGCGGACCTGCTCGAACGCCAGCACCCCGGTGGATACTGTGACGATGCAGGCCCGCGCGCGCAGGGTGCCCTTGTCGGTCTCCAGCGCCACGCCGTCACCCGACCAGTCGATCCGCCGAACCGGCGCATCCAGCGTCACCGGCGCGTCTGCCCCCCAGCGGGCGATCAGCGCGCCATAGCCCTGCCGCGTGTACCAGTTCGGATCGAGGCAGGCCGCCGTCTTGAAATCGGCGATCGAGATTTCATCGGTATCCTTGCCGAAATCCATCGGCCCCGCGAAGGTCGAGGTGGCGCGCAGCATGTGGCAATCGCACAGAAGCGCGTTCAGCGAGGCGTCCTCGCCTTCATGCGCGTCGATCCGGCGCTGCAGTTCATCGGCTGCGGCCTCGACGGCGGCCAGTTCCTCGGGCGTGGCCTTCTGGGTGCCAAAGTACAGATGGTTCAGCCCCATGTGGTGATGCACCATGTCCCACCCCAGCCGTTGCGCATCGGCAAAGAACGGGTTGCGGTCGGCGGCATGGATCCAGGCACAGCCGATGTCGAAGGGCAGGCCGAAGTCGGTGTCGCGGGTGAAGGCACGTCCGCCGATCCGGCCCAGCGCCTCGACCACCATCACGCTGCGGCCCATCGCCTGCAGGGCCTTGGCCGCGGCAAGTCCCGCTGCGCCCGCGCCCACCACCGCCACATCCACTTCGGTCATCGCGATGGCCCCTTCCGCCTGACGCAACGGAAGGATGCGGTCGGGACAGACCCGCGTCAACGGGCAAGCGGTTGATAGGGTGTCACGCGTGTGGGTGGCGCATGCCCCTGCCGGGCTCGGCCTGGGGCGGCGAAACCGGGTTCGGACCGTCGTCCGACCCGTCGATGACGGTGCGCAGTTCGGGTTCCTGTCGCGCGCGGTAGAGGGTTGCGCGCAGCATGCCGCCCCGCGTTCCACAGTCGAACCGCCGCCCGGTGAACCGGAAACCGGCAAGGCCGACATGGACGGCTCCGCGCGCAATGGCGTCGGTCAACTGGATCTCGCCGCCTGCGCCGGGGGCCTGGTTGGCCAGGTCCTTGAAGATGCGGGCATCGAGCACATAACGCCCCACCACCGCTTCGCAGGACGGACTGGCGTCGGGGGCGGGTTTTTCCACCATGCCACGGGCAGGCAGGAGGCGGGTCGCGTCGTCGGGCCGTTTCGCCCCGGTATCGAGAATGCCGTAGTGGCGCGTCTCGGGCCGCGGCACGGTCATGGTGGCGACAAGGTGCCCTGCGCCGGTGTCGGGATAGGCCGCGACCATCTCGGCCAGCGCTCCGGGCTCGCCCAGGATCAGATCGTCGGGCAGGATCACGGCGACCGGGCCCGGCAGGACATGATCGCGCGCGCACAGGACGGCGTGGCCCAGGCCCAGAGGCTGATCCTGGAAGGTGAACACCACGTCATCGTCGGTGCGCGACAAGGCAGCTTCGGCGAGGGTTTCGGCCAGGTCCGCCTTGCCGCGCGCCCGCAATTCGGCGCGCAGGCGGGCGTCATCCATCACATACCGCTCGATCGCGGATTTCGACGGGTGGCTGACGAAGACCAGCCGCTCGATCCCGGCGGCGCGCGCCTCGTCCACCGCGAACTGGATCAGCGGCGTGTCGAGGACCGGCAGCAGTTCCTTGGGTGTGGCCTTGGTCGCCGGCAGGAACCGCGTGCCCAGGCCCGCCACCGGAAAGATCGCCGTCCGTACCGTCGTGCCCATAGCGTGCTCCTGTCCGTTGATTTCGCGATTGCAGCGGCGGCCGAGGCCGCGATTGCTGCGTCGCAGAACTAGCAGATGGGGCCGAAATGTCAAAAAGCGACGCCGGGGTTGTCGTTTTTCATCTTTCTGCTATGTTTGCGCCATCAAATGCCTCTGCATTAGGTCAGGAACCGCCGTTCTGGCGGGCTGGGTCGGCGTTTCCCGGGCCGTCCATGCCGCGCTGCAGCATGTTTCCGGCCGACCTGAACCACCGCACGACTGCGAGGAACCGATGAAGGATCACGCCCTGCCCGACCCACGCAAACCTCTGACCGGCGGTGGCCCGGCGCAACCCTATCGGCGTGTTGCCGTTCTGGGCGCCGGAGGCTGGGGCACGGCGCTGGCCGCGACTTTGGCGCGCGCCGGGGCGGAGGTGCGGCTCTGGGGGCGCGATGCCGCGGTGATCGCGGCGATCAATGCCGGTCAGGGCAATCCCCTGCACCTGCCGGGTGTGGCCCTTCCCCCGCGCCTGACGGCCACCCAGGACATGGCTGCGGCGGTTGGCGCCTGCGAGGCGGTGCTGATCGTCGTGCCGTCGCGCGCCGTTCGGGCGGTGTCGCGGCAGGCTGCCGCGCTTCTGCCCGTGGGCATCCCCGCCGCCGTCTGCGCCAAGGGGATCGAGGCGGGGACCGGCCTGCTGATGACACAGGTCGTCGAGGCGGAACTGAAATCCTGTCCCGTCGGCGCCATCTCCGGTCCGACCTTCGCGGCCGAGACGGCGCTGGGCCATCCCACCGCGGCCACCGTGGCCTTTCCCTTCACCTTCGCCGACCGTCTGTCGCCCGCCGACAGCCCTGCCGTGCGCATGGCCCTGTCGCTCAGCCATGCGCGATTCCGGGCCTATGTGTCCGACGACCTGGTGGGTGTGGAAATCGGCGGGGCGGTGAAGAACGTCATCGCCATCGCCTGCGGCATGATGATCGGCGCGGGCTTCGGCGAGAATACCCGCGCCGCCCTGATCACCCGCGGCATCGACGAGATGAAGGCGCTGGCCGAGGCGCTGGGCGGGCGGCGCGAAACTGTCACCGGCCTGTCCGGCACGGGCGACCTGACGCTGACCTGTTCCAGCCCGACGTCGCGCAACATGTCGCTGGGGCTGCAACTGGGTCAGGGCATGCCGCGCGCCGCCTGTTTCGACGGCCGCCCGGTGGTGGTGGAAGGCGAGGCGAACGCGGTGTCGATCACCGATCTGGGCCGCCGGGTGGGCGTGGACATGCCGATCTGCGAAACCGTTCGCCGCATCCTGTGCGACGGCGCAGAAATCGAGGCGGCATTTGCCGACCTCTGGGCCCGCCCGATCGAGGCCGAACCGCGCGCGATGGACCTTTCGTTTCCGTTGCCCGGCCCCCTGCAAGTATCCTGAAGCAACCGAAAAGGGCCCCATGACACATCCCGCACCCCTCATCGAAACGCCCCCCCACCCCATCGCGGACAAGCCGCTGGTGCTGGCCACCGATCTCGACGGCACGTTTCTCGGCGGCAGCGACGAGGCGCGTGCGCGCCTCTATGGCTGGATCGAGGCGAACCGCGCCAGCGTCGGACTGGTGTTCGTCACGGGGCGCGATCCGGGGTTCATCAGCGGGTTGACGCGCAAGGGCGGGGTGCCGCGGCCCGATTTCGTGGTGGGCGACGTCGGCACGACCATCGCCGCAGTGGACGACCGGCACATGCTCGACCCGATCGCCGAGCTTGAGGCCGAGATCGCGCAGGGCTGGGCCGATGCCGGGCCGCGGGTGCAGGCCGCGCTGCGGGGCGTGCCGGGACTGCGGGTGCAATCCACCCTGTTCCGCCACCGGATCAGCTATGACATGGACCCCGACGCGTTCGACCCGCGCGCCTTCGACATCGTGGCGGGGCTGGGGCTGGACGCGCTGGTCTCGGCCGACCGCTATTTCGACGTGCTGCCCAAGGGCGTCAGCAAGGGGCCGTCGCTCTTGCGTCTGATGACGCATCTGGGGGTGGAGAACCGGCGCGTGCTGGTGGCGGGCGACACGCTGAACGACCTGTCGATGCTGGCGCTGGGCCTGCCCGCCGTGGCGGTCGGCAATTCCGAACCCGCGCTGATCGCCGGGCTGGAAGGGCAGGACCACGTTCACCGCGCGACGGGCGAGGGCGCGGCCGGCATCGCCGAGGCGATCCTGCACTTCGGCTACTTCGACCGGCAAGCGGCATAAGGGGGGCACGACATGGCATCGGATCTGGTCATCGTCTACCACCGCCAGCCCTATGAAGAGGTGCAGGTGGACGGTCGCACCGTCTATCGCGAGAACAGCAGCCCGAACGGCATCGTGCCGACGCTGAAAAGCTTCTTCGGCCGCGTGCCGCATGGCGCCTGGGTCGCCTGGAAGCTGGCCGAGGACCCGTCGAACCCCGGATTCGACCCGGTGGTCGAGATCGAAGACGCCTATGGCAGCTATTCGGTGTCGCGCCTGCCGCTGACCGCCGAACAGGTGCGCGAGTTCTAC
The DNA here is from genome assembly GCA_964473055.1 of uncultured Rhodobacterales bacterium. GTDB lineage: Bacteria > Pseudomonadota > Alphaproteobacteria > Rhodobacterales > Rhodobacteraceae > UBA996. The sequence continues at coordinate 17,505 of CAYYOE010000009.1, forward strand.
CATGTGACCTCGAAAGAGGCGTTCTGGCCGATCCTGCATGGCTTCAAGGAGCGCTACAACTACGACCCCGTGGACTGGCCGAACTTCCGCGAGGTGAACTGGCGCTTCGCCGAGGCGGCGGCGGCCGAGGCGGCGCATGGCGCGACCGTCTGGGTGCACGACTACAACCTGTGGCTGGTGCCCGGCTATCTGCGCCAGATGCGGCCCGACGTGCGGATCGCCTTCTTCCACCACACGCCGTTCCCGGCGGCGGATGTCTTCAACGTGCTCCCCTGGCGGCGCGAGATCGTCGAAAGCCTGCTGGCCTGCGACGACATCGGGTTCCACATACCCCGTTACGCGGCGAACTTCGTCGCGGTGGCGCGCAGCCTGCTGGACGTGGACGTGGTGACGCGGGCACCGGTGGACCCATCGCTGATCGCCGAGGGCACGGCCCTGACCGAGCGTGTGGTGCCGACACGGATTGCGCATCATGGGCGCGATATCGAGCTGACCGTGGCACCGGTGGGTGTGGATGCCGACTATATCGACGGTCGCGCCCGCCTTCCCGCGACGGCCACGCAGGTTGCGGAAATCCGCGAGGGGCTGGGCGAGGCGAAGCTGATCCTCTCGGTCGGGCGCACCGACTACACCAAGGGCGGGATCGAACAGTTGCTGGCCTTCGAACGCCTTCTGGACGCGCGGCCCGACCTGCGCGGCAAAGTGCGGCTGATGCATGTCTCGGTCAGCGCGAACCGGGCGATGACGGCCTATGCCGATGTGCAGTCGGCGCTGGAACAGCAGGCCGGGCGGCTGAACGGACGACACGGGCGGTTGGACTGGCAGCCGGTGGCGCTGATCTCGCGGGCGATTCCGTTCGACGAACTGGTGGCCTTCTACCGGGCCGCCGACGTCGCCTGGATCACGCCGCTGGCGGATGGCATGAACCTTGTGGCCAAGGAATTCGTCGCCGCGCGCACCGATGGCGACGGCGTCCTGGTCTTGTCGGAATTCGCGGGCGCTGCCGTGCAGTTGCAGGAGGCGGTGATCGCCAATCCGTTCTCGAACCGGTCGATGGACCGCGCAGTCCTGACCGCCCTGGAGATGGACGAGGACGAGCGGCGTGCACGGATGGCCGCGATGCGCCGGACGGTGGCCGACCAGGACATCCGCGCCTGGGGCAGGGCGGTAGCCGTGGCATCTGACCGCGATACGGCGCCCTTGCCGCTGGCCGGGTAGCAGGCAATTACGGCGCACCTCTGCGGGCCTCGTGTCACGCAGGATTGTCATTGGGTCCGACTGCGGTATCCTGCACGCGCAACAAGGATGCCGCAGTGCAGCAACACGCCGACTTCAAGGGCTTTACACGCATCCGCAGGGTTGCGCCCATTACGGTCGCAACCCACGGCGGGCGGGCGAAGTGCCTGCAACGCCTGATCCGTCTCGACCTTCCGGTGCCCGAGACCGTCGCCCTGTCCTTCGATGCCGTGCATCGGATCGCACGGGGCGACGTGCCGGACACCACGGCCCTTCTGCGGGCGTTCGGCCCGGCACCCCTGGTCTCGGTCCGCCCCTCGTCCGAAGATCCCGACTGGGGCGGCCCGACCGCCATGCTGAACATCGGCATGAACGCCGAGCGCCATGCGCAATTGTCCGAGACCCTGGGTCGCGACGCGGCCAACGCGCTCTATCTGCGGTTCGTGCAGGCCTGGGCTGTGCATGTCGCGCGGCTGGATCCCGACATGTTCCACCACGACGGCCCGGCGACCGAAGCGGCCCTGGCAAGGGCGCTGGAGGTCTATGCCGACGAGACCGAGGAGGAGTTTCCGCAAGACCCCGCGCACCAACTGGCCGAGGTCCTGCGGTCCATGGCGCGCGCCTGGGAAGGCACGACCGCGCGCCTTCTGCGCGAGGCGCGGGGCGCCCCCGCCGATGCCGGGCTTGGCCTTGTCGTGCAGCAGATGGCGCTGGGCGTGGGTCAGCCCGAATCGGGGTCGGGCGTCATCCAGTTCGTCGATGCCGCCACCGGCCTGCCGCGCGTGACGGGCCGTTACCTGAGCCAGAGCCAGGGCCGCGATGCCCTGACCGGGGCCACCGGGGCACTGTATCTGACACGCGATAATCGCGGCCCGTCGCTGCAGGATCTTTGCCCCGAGGTGTTCGAGACGCTGCTGGGCTGGGGTGCGCTGTGCCGCGCCAAGCTGCGCGAGGAGATGCAGATCGAATTCACGGTCGAGGCCGGGCGCCCGCTGATCCTGGATGCGCTGCGGGTGCAGCGCTCATCCCGCGCAACGGTGCGGATCGCGGTGGCGCTGGCCGAGGACGGGGTGATCGCCCCGGAAGAGGCCGTTCTGCGGGTGGAACCCGCCGCCTTGACGGAACTTCTGCACCGCCGGACTGACCCGGCCGCCCCGCGTGACGTGTTCGCGCGCGGCATCGGCGCCAGCCCGGGCGCGGCCACGGGGCGGCTGGTATTCACCTCGGCGGCCGCGCAGGCCAGCGTGGCGCGCGACGAACCCTGCATCCTGGTCCGGCGCGAAACCGCGCCCGAGGACATCCGCGGGATGCATGCGGCCAGCGGCATCCTGACGGAACGCGGCGGCATGACCAGCCATGCGGCGGTGATCGCGCGGGGGCTGGGCCTGCCCTGCGTGGTCGGCGCATCCGGCCTGCGGATCAATGCGCGCGACCGCACCTTGCGGTCCTCGGGCGGGCGGGTGTTCCGTGAAGGTGACATGGTCACACTGGACGGCCTGACGGGCGAAGCCATGGCCGGCGCCGTGCCGCTTCTGGAACCGGCGCTGGACGACGCGTTCCGCACGCTTCTGGACTGGGCCGACCGGTTCCGCGACATCGGCATCCGTGCCAACGCCGACACACCCGCCGACGCGCAGGTGGCCCGCGATTTCGGCGCCGAAGGCATCGGGCTGTGCCGGACCGAACACATGTTCTTCGAGGACGACCGCCTGACCGTGATGCGCGAGATGATCTTCGCGGATGCCGCCGACGACCGGCAGGCCGCGCTCGATCGGTTGCTGCCGATGCAGCGGGCCGACTTCACCCGGCTGTTCGAGATCATGCAGGGCTTGCCCGTCTGTATCCGCCTGTTCGACCCGCCCCTTCACGAATTCCTTCCGACCGACCGCGAAGGCGCCCGGGCGCTGGCCGAGGCGCTGGGCAAGCCCCTGTCCGAGGTGCAGGCCCGGATGGAGGAGATTCGCGAAGTCAACCCGATGCTGGGGATGCGGGGCGTGCGGCTGGGCATCGCCCTGCCCGAGATCTACGACACCCAGGCTCGTGCGATCTTCGAGGCGACGGTCGAAGCCGGGCGCCAGGGCGACCCGGTGGTGCCCGAAATCATGATCCCGCTGGTCAGCGCCCGGCGCGAGGTGGAACTGGTGAAATCCCGCATCGACGCCGTGGCCGCCGCCGTGCGCGTGGAAACCCGGTCGGACTTCACCTATCGTCTGGGCGTCATGGTCGAAACGCCACGCGCCGCGCTTCGCGCCGAGGAAATTGCGGCCCATTCCGCCTTCCTGTCGTTCGGCACCAACGACCTGACGCAGATGACCTACGGACTGTCGCGCGACGACGCGGGGCGCTTCATGGGCGCCTACGTCAACCTTGGGGTCTTTCCCGAGGACCCGTTCCGCACCCTCGACATCGAGGGCGTGGGCGAGCTTCTGACCATCGGCGCCGAACGCGGACGCCGCCGTCGCCCGGACATCACCCTGTCGATCTGCGGCGAACACGGCGGCAACGCGGATTCGATCGCCTTCTGCCGCAAGGCGGGGTTCGACTATGTGTCCTGCTCGCCGTTCCGGGTGCCGCTGGCACGCCTGGCAGCTGCCCAACTGGCGCTGGGTCAGCGCACTGGCTAGGGCAGCACCTGAAGCCAGACCCAGGCCGACACCAGGCACGACGCGGTGCCCGCCAGTACGGCGGACGCCGCCACCCGGCGCGCCACGCCGTACATGTTGGCGAAAAGATAGGCGTTGACCCCCGGCGCCATGGCGGCAGTCAGGACCGCTGACCGCATCTGCCCGGTGGACAGCCCCAGCCAGGTGCCAAGCCCGAAGGTGACGGCGGGGTGGATCACCAGCGAGATGCCGACGACCATGACGATGGTGGCCACGTCGCCTTCGGGCCGGTATCGGTACAGAACACCGCCCAGACCGAACAGCGCCGCTGGGATCGCCGCGCGGATCATCAGATCCAGCCCGTCCTGAACCACGCCGGGGATCGGCATCCCGGACAGGTTCATGGCGAAACCGGCAAGAATGCCCAGCACCAGCGAATTGTGGAATACCGCGTTCAGGATGGTACGGCTGGTCCCCAGAAACCCCGTTCCGCTGGCGCGGGCCACCTCCATCACGGTGATGCCGACGATGTAGCAGAAGGGGGCGTGGAACGCGACGAGGATGAAATTCGGCCCCAGCGCCGCGACCCCGTAGGCGCGTTCGGTGATCGGCAGGCCCAGCATGATCGAGTTGGAAAACATCGCGGCAAAGCCGATCGCCACTGCATCGGGCCAGGGCCGTTGAAAGATCAGGCGTGCGCCGGCCAGCCCCAGCGCGAAGCCGGTCAGCGCGCCCGCGTAGAAGGCGGCCAGCAGCCGGGGCTCGAAGCTTGCGGACAGGTCCAGATTGGCGATGGCCGAGAACAACAGGCACGGGATTGCGAACCCTTGGGTGAACTTCGCCAACCCGTCGATATGGGCATCCTCGATCCAGCCGCGCCAGGCCGCCAGATACCCGAAGCCAAGGACCAGGAAGACCGGCAGGATGACATCCAGCAGCGCCTGCACGTCAGACCGTGTAGCGGATCGTCATCCCGTCATGGGCGGGGGTGACGTGCGCGGGCGTCTCATCCGCCACGGTAGCGTGGTCGAGGTCGACATGCATGTTGGTCAGCACCGCGCGACGGGGCTGCGCGCGGGCGATCCAGTCGAGCGTCCGGTCGAGGTGCGCGTGCGACGGGTGCGGGCGGCGGCGCAGCGCGTCCACCACCCAGCAGTCGAGCCCCGCGACGGCCGCCCAGCCTTCGGGCAGCATCTCGGACACATCGGGCAGGTAGGCGAGGTCGTGGATGCGAAAGCCCAGCGACACGATGTTGCCGTGCTGCGCGGGGAAGGGTGTCAAGGTGACGGTGCCCCCCGCCCCTGTCACGGTGACGGGCCCCCGGATCGCGTTCATGTCGAGGATCGGCGGATAGTCCGACCCCGGCGGTTGCACGAAGGCATAGCCGAAGCGCGCCATCAGCGCGTCGAGCGTGCGTTCATCCGCCCAGACCGGCAGGCGGCGGCCGGTGTTGAACACGATCATCCGCAGGTCGTCGATGCCGTGGACGTGGTCGGCGTGGGCGTGGGTGTAGATCACCGCGTCGACCTCGCCCACACCGGCGCGCAGCAACTGCTGGCGCAGGTCGGGGGAGCTGTCGATCAGCACGCGGGTGGTGCCGCCCGTGTCGTGCCGTTCCACCAGCATCGAACAGCGGGTGCGTGCGTTCTTCGGGTTCGTCGGGTCGCAGTCGCCCCAGATGCCGCCAAGGCGCGGCACCCCGCCCGAGGACCCGCAACCCAGGATGGTGAAGACCAGCTCGGCCATGTCAGGCAGCGGCCTTCGCGCGGGCGGCCTTGGCAAACAGCCGGTCGAAGTTCGCTTCGGTGGCGGCGGCGAATTCGGCAAGCGGCAGGCCGTAGACCTCGGCCCCAACGGCCGCGGTCAGGGCGGTATAGGCCGGTTCGCAACGCTTGCCCCGGTGCGGCGGAGGCGCGAGGTAGGGGGCGTCGGTTTCCACCAGGATGCGGTCCAGCGGCGCGGACGCGAAGATCGCGCGGAGGTCGTGGGACTTCGGGAAGGCGGCGATGCCCGACATCGACAGGTAGAACCCGAGGTCGAGCGCCGCACGGGCCAGTCCGGGACCGGAGGAAAAGCAGTGCATGACGCAGGTGAAGGCGCCCCGGCGGTGTTCTTCGGTCAGGATGCGGGCCATGTCTTCGTCGGCGGCGCGGGCGTGGATGATCAGCGGCAGGCCGGTCGTCCGCGCGGCCTCGATCTGGGTGGCAAGGCTGTCCTGCTGGGTGGCCTTCGTCTCGGCGGTGTAGTGGTAGTCCAGCCCAGCCTCGCCGATCGCCACCATCCTGGGGTGCCGGGCCAGCGCCACGAGTTCGTCCACCGTCACCGGCGGTTCCTCGGCCACGTGCAGGGGGTGCAGGCCCGCCGCCCAGAACACGCCCTCGAACCGCTCGGCGATCGCGCGGACCTGGGGGGCCAGGCGGGGGCGGGTGCAGATCGTGACCATCCGGCACACGCCTGCGACGCGGGCGCGGTCCACCACCGCGTCGAGGTCGCCCGCAAGGTCGGGGAAGTCGAGGTGACAGTGGCTGTCAGTCAGCGACGGGGGCAGCGAAGGGGGAGATGCGGGCGGCATGGCCAGTCGGGCGCCTTTTGGGGCGGCTAGGGAAAGGCATGGGCCGCGGCGGTGTCGTTGATCTTCAGGACCATATCCAGCACCAGCGCGGCGGGGTCAAGGTTGACCGCACGGCCACGGCGGGCCCGCGCGACAAGCATCGCCTCGGCCTCGGCCCAGGCGCGGCCGGCAGCGGGACCGGGCGACAGGCGGGCCAGTGCTGCGTCCGCATCGGGCGGGGGCAGGCCAGCGCCGGTGCGGGCGAGCCGGGCAAGCATCAGGCCGGTCAGGCGCAGCGTCAGGTCGAACGCGGCCTCGCCGCCGCGGGCGATGTCGTCGGCGAAGCGGACCGCCTGCGAACGGTCCAGCCGGGGGCAGGACGCGACCAGCCCATGCAGCCGGTCCCAGACCGCCAGGCCGTCGGCGGCAAGCAGCCGGATCGCCTCGCCTGCCGAACCGCCGGCGAGCAGCGACAGGCGCGCGGCGTCCCCGCCCGGATCGTGGTCGGCCTGCGCCAGCGCGGCAGCAAGGTCGGCGGGCGATAGCGGCGACAACCGCAGTTCGCGGCAGCGCGAACGGATGGTGGGCAACAGGCCCGCAGGCTGGTGGCTGACAAGGAACAGCGTGGTGCGGGGCGGGGGTTCTTCCAGCACCTTCAGGATGGCGTTGGCGGCCGAGGGGTTCATCTCGTCCGCGGCATCGACGATCACGGCGCGGTGACCCCCGTCAGCGGCGGAAAGGCCCAGAAACCCCCGCAACTTGCGCACCTCGTCCACGCCGATCTGGGCCATCAGGCGATCGCCCTTGTCGTTGGCCCCCCGACGGATCAGCAGAAGCCGCGGTTCCGACAGCGCGGCCATGCGGCGGGCAACGGGGTGGTCGGGCGCGATGTCCAGGGTTTCGGGCGGCGGCGGCGCGCCGAAAAGGCCGTCGGTTCCGGCCTCGGGTGTGGCGAGGAGAAACCGCGCGGCGCGCCAGGCGAAGGTCGCCTTGCCCACGCCACGCGGGCCGGTCAGCAACCAGCCGTGGTGCAGCCGACCGCCCGCCCAGGCGGACAGGAACGCGGCTTCGGCGGTGGACTGGCCGAACAGGCGCAGGGTCTCGCGCGGGTGGGGCGCGCCGTCGACGCGGTCGGGTTCCGGCAGGTCGCCCCCGCCCCTCGCGGCGCGGTCGTTCATGCCGTCATCGGCAGGGCGGCGTGGACGGCCGCCAGCACGTCCAGGGCGACAACACCCGCATCGCGGCGCCCGTCGATGGTTCGGATCCGCGCCGGATGGCGGGCGGCCAGCGCAAGGAACCCTGCCGCAAGTCGGCTCTGGAATTCCTCGCCCATGTCTTCGAACCGATCCTCGCCCGACGCGCGGGCCAGACCGCGGGCAAGGGCGGTCGCGGGGTCCATGTCGATCAGCAGGGTCAGGTCGGGTTCGATCCCGATGACGGCGGCATGCAGGTTGTCGACCAGTTGCGCGAGGTCGCCCCGGACCGCGCCCTGATAGACGCGGGTTGAATCGGCGAAGCGATCCGAGATGACCACGGCGCCCCGGGCCAGTGCCGGCCGGATCGTGCGTTCCAGATGATCGCGCCGGGCGGCGGTGAACAGCAGGATCTCGGTTTCGGGCGACCAGCGGTCGGGCGGGCCTTCCACCAGCAGGCGTCGGATCATCTCGGCCCCCGGTGCGCCGCCGGGTTCGCGGGTCAGCACGACGTCGCGCCCCTCGTCGCGCAGGCTGTCCGCCAGGCGCCGGGCCTGGGTGGACTTGCCTGACCCGTCGATCCCCTCGAAGGTCAGGAACAACCCCGGCGACCGGGTCACAGCCAGCCCTGCACCTGCGCGGCCAGACGGCCTGCGATAATGTTGGTGGCGGTGCGCAGGCGGGGCAGGAACCCGCCGCGCGCGACGGCGCGGTCAGCGACCAGCGGGATGCGCGCGTCCTCCAGCCCGTCACGCGCGATCACCAGTTCAGCCACTTGCTGCCCCTCGGCCAGGGGCGCCTCGATCGGGCCACGGAACACGACCTCACCCGCGATGTCGCCCTGCTGCAGTGCCGGCAACAGGACGCGGACATCCCCGGCCGCCTTCAGGCCGACGCGGGTGTGGTCGCCCAACCAGACCGGGGCCTCGGCCACCACGGTTCCGCCCTCGACGACCGTGCGGCCGACGAACTGGCGGAACGCCCAGGCGACAATGCGTTCGCTTTCCTCGGCGCGCTGGGCATCGCTGGTAAGCCCGGTGACGACGAAGACGATGCGCCGGTCGCCCTGCACGGCGGATCCGACAAGCCCGTAGCCCGCCTCGGACGTGTGTCCGGTCTTGAGCCCGTCGGCGCCGATGCCCAGACGCAGGAGAGGATTGCGGTTCTGGTGGTTCGAGGGCACGCGCCCGTCGAAGGCATAGTCGGTCTGGGCGAAGTAGCCGTAGTACTCCGGAAACTCGCGGATCAGCGCCACGGCAACGCGCCCAAGATCGGCCATCGACTGACGATGCGCGGCATTGGGCCAGCCGGTCGAATTCGCGAAGGTGGACTGGGTCAGTCCCATGGCACGCCCGCGGTCGTTCATCAGGCGGGCGAAGGCGTCTTCCGACCCGGCCAGCCCTTCGGCGACCACCACGCAGGCATCGTTGCCGGACTGCACGATGATGCCCTGGATCAGTTCCTCGACCGTCGGACGGTCGTTCTGGTTGAGGAACATGGACGACCCGCCCATTGCCATCGCCCGCGCCGAGACGGGGAACCGCGTGTCCATGGAAACCCGCCCGTCGCGCAGCGCCTCGAACAGCATGAACAGCGTCATGATCTTGGACATCGACGCCGGGGGCAGGGGGATGTCGGCCTCTTTCGACAGCAGTACGGTGTCGGTGGACATGTCATAGACCCAAGCCGCGGTGGCGCGCGTCTCGAAGGCAGCCCGGGCGTGACCGGGCAGCATGGCAACGATCAGGACAAGAGTGGCAAGGAGGCGGATCATCGGTCCTGGATCCCTTCTGCGGTCGGTTTCGCGGCGGGGCCGGCGCGGCTGGTCCGCGTGGCGGTCAGCCGCGCACGAAATAGGCATCGGCGAAGCCCAGACCCTTCACCTGCGACAAGAGCGCGTCAAGGTCCGCCCGGCTTGTGGCGGGCCCTGCAAGCACCCGCCAGTACACCCGCTCACCGCTTTGTGTGCGGCGCACATCCGGCACGATGCCCTGGGCCCGCAATGCGGCGGCGGTGTCATTGGCGTTCGCTTCGACCGAGAAGATACCGATCTGGACATAGGGCCGGTCCGGCCCGCCGGCCGACCGGGCAGCGGTGGCGGCCGCAGCGGCAGCAGGCGCGGCGGTGGCCGTCGCCCCGGCCGTCGCTCCTGCAGGCGCATCGAGCGGCGCATCGAGCGGCGCTGTTTCGACCGCTGCGGGGGCAAGCGTGTCCGGAGTGCCCGCGGCGTCAGTGTCGGCGGGCGCTGCCTGGCCACGGCGAAGGAACCCGAACAGGCCGCGACGCGGCGCCTCGGCGGTGCCGACAGGTTCACCGAGTGCCGTTTCTGCAGTTTCAACCGATGCGTCTGCGGTGGCGGCTGCGGTCGTGCCGGTAGCGGCTGCGGTCGTGCCGGTAGCGGCCAGGGCGGCGGCGGCGATGGTCGCGGCCTCGTCCTCGGGCGGTGTTTCCTCCGGCGGTGGGGCGACCTCGATCTCGCGCCGCACCAGCGCCACGACGGCCAGTTCGGTCGGCTGTCCGGCCAGGATTTCCAGGGTGGATGCGGCATCGGACGAGATCAGGATGCGCGGGCCGGATGCCTGTCCGTCGCGGCGGAACAGCGCGCCGATGGTGGACTTGCCGTTTGCGGTATTTCGGATCACCACGCGTTGCGGTTCGCGCACGTCGGGGTGCGCCACCCAGACCCCGCCCAGCGATGGCCGTCCGTCCCAGATTCCGCGTTCGGACGCCTGGAAGACCTCGGGTGCCTCGGAGTCCTGTTCAACCACCGTCCCACTGGCAATTCCCGCCCGCTCGGGTGATGCGGACCTGGACTGCATGAAGCCCGGCAGGTCCGCCCCTTCGCACCCGGCAAGCAGAAGCCCGCCACACAAGAGGACGATGAGACGTTGCGCCCCGGTCGCTGACATCGGTACTGCCCTTCTGCCCTGCGGCGCCTCGCTTGCGCCTGCCCGATCCGGCATGGGATCGCGTGCCGCCGTCTCTTGTTCGCGTGTCGTCATGCCCCGACGCGCGTTGAACGGCAGTCTACCTTCCCCGGGGCGTCATGGAAAGCCTGCGCAACAGAAACCGGTGGATCGCAGGGGGACTCCGCCGAGTTTGATGGGCGGCGCCGCGGACATGATACCTGACATTGCCGGAACAAGCCTCAGACCATCGCGTCCATCGCGGTGGCAAGGTCGATATCCAGGTGTGTCAG
>CAYYOE010000009.1:28386-33066 GCA_964473055.1 uncultured Rhodobacterales bacterium
AGCCTCAGACCATCGCGTCCATCGCGGTGGCAAGGTCGATATCCAGGTGTGTCAGCCCGCCCGCGTCGTGGGTCGTCAGCGTTACCTCGACCCGGTTCCAGACGTTCGACCATTCCGGGTGGTGGTCCAGCTTTTCGGCCACCAGCGCCGCGCGGGACATGAAGCCCCAGGCGGCCGGGAAATCCTTGAAGCGGAACGTCTTTGTGATCGCGTCACGCCCCTCCGCAAGGGTCCATCCGGATGCCAGAAGCGGGCCGAGGGCGGTCTGGCGGGTATCGGCGTCGATCCGGGCGGGTCTCATGGCGCGGCCTCCGCCTGCATCCTGTCCCAGTCGGCAGCGTCCAACTGCGAGGCGCGCTGCCAGGCCGGACGTGCCACAAGCCGGTCGCGGTATGCGGCAAAGGCCAGTCGGTCGGGCAGGGTGCCGAACATCAGCCCCCAGGCGACGTGCGATCCCACATAGACATCCGCCGCGGTGAACCGGTCGCCTGCGATCCAGTCCGATTGCGCGACCGCCCCGTGAAGCGTGTCGATGGCAAGGTCGTGGGTGCCGTAGCCCGCCAGCCCGCGCTTGTCTGCCGGCACCTCGAACCCCATCGCGCGGTGCGTCACCGCGGCTTCCACCGGACCTGCCGCGAAGAAGATCCAGCGCCAGAACCGCGCGGACTCCTCGGGCGTTTCCGGGCCGAGCCGCGCCTGCGGGAAAGCTGTTGCCAGATAGGCGCAGATCGCCGCGGTTTCGGTCACGACCCGGGGTCCGTGGGTCAGCACCGGCACCTTGCCCATGGGGTTCAGCGCCAGGAACTCCGGCGTGCGCATGGGCGGGCCATAGCCCATCAGGACCACACGGTAGGGCTGCCCCAACTCCTCCATCATCCAGCGCGCCATGGCGCCGCGGGACCGGGGGTTGGTGTAGAGGACGAGATCATCCGGCATCGCTGAGCCCCCCAAAGGCAATTCGCGCAACCCTAGCCGACCCGTTACCTTCCGAACAGTCGGAACTCGGTCAGCCATTGGTCGGCCGGGACAGACCCGCCCGGTCCTGCGCGGCGGCATGGCCCCCTACGGCGCAGGACCCAACGCCGCGGCGGCACGCTGTCTCGCACCGCGATGTGCAGCCATCGACGCTGCCTGGCGGCCCCGACAGGATTCGAACCTGTGACCTACCGCTTAGGAGGCGGTCGCTCTATCCCCTGAGCTACGGGGCCGCTGGCGCTCTTTTGCCCGGGCGGACCGTCCCTGTCCACCCGGTGTGACCGTGCCCTGGACCAACGCGGCGTTTGCACATCGCACAGCCTTCCCCTTACATGGATTCGACTGCGCCGCATAAGGAAGATCCCTTGCCCGGAGACCCCACGCCCCCGTCACGCCGCCCGCTGACCCTTCGTGATGTCTCCGAGGCGTCGGGGGTCAGCGAGATGACGGTCAGCCGCGTCCTGCGCGGGCGTGGCGATGTGTCCGAAAGCACGCGTGAACGCGTCCTCGTCGCAGCGCGCGCGCTGGGCTATGTGCCGAACAAGATCGCCGGCGCCTTGGCGTCGAACCGGGTGAACCTGGTGGGCGTGGTGATCCCGTCGCTGAAGAACATGGTCTTCCCCGAGGTGATGGCCGGTATTTCCGAGGTGCTGGATGCCACCCCCTTGCAGCCCGTGGTTGGGGTCACGAACTATCTGCCGGCGCGCGAGGAACGGGTGATCTACGAGATGCTGTCCTGGCGCCCTTCGGGCATGATCGTGGCCGGACTGGAGCATTCCGACGCCGCGCGCGCCATGCTGCGCAATTCCGGGGTGCCGGTGGTCGAGATCATGGATACCGACGGCGAATGCGTCGATTCGGTTGTCGGCATCTCGCACCGCCGGGCGGGGCGCGAGATGGCGCAGGCGATCCTGAAGCAGGGCTATCGGCGGATCGGGTTCCTGGGCACCAAGATGCCGCTGGACCACCGGGCGCGAAAGCGGTTCGAAGGCTTTACCGAGGCGATGGCCAAGGGCGGGATCGAGATTGCCGACCAGGAATTCTATGACGGCGGGTCGGCCCTGCTGAAGGGCCGCGAGATGACGCAAACCATCCTGGCCCGCACGCCTGACCTGGATTTCCTGTATTACTCCAATGACATGATCGGTGCAGGCGGGCTCTTGTGGCTGGCCGAGCAGGGGTGGGACATCCCCGGGCGGATCGGGCTGGCCGGGTTCAACGGCGTGGAATTGCTGGACGGTCTGCCGCGCCGTCTGGCGACGATGGATGCATGCCGCGCCGAGATCGGCCGCGCCGCCGCCCGGATCATCGCCGAACGGGCCGATGCCGATCCGGGCAGCCTGCCGGGCGAGCGGATCGCGTTAACCCCGCATATCGAATTCGGCGATACGCTGCTGCGTGGCTAGGGATCGTGCGCGGCCCCTGCCGGTTCGGTCCAGCAGAAGGCGGGCGGATGGTCAGATTGATGCGGCAATGGCTGCGGGATACGCGGATCGTGCGCGGCGTGCGGGCCCTGCGCGCGGTCTGGCGTGACACGCGGTTGCGGACAAGGCCTGCGCATCTGGCCCATGACCGCCGGCAACGCGCCCGTCTGGCCGCGTTCGAACGTGGTGTGCGGTGATGAACGCGTCCTTTCCCATGCGCGCGGTCGTGTCTGCCGCCCCGATGGCACCGCCCCGGCTGTTGCTGCCTTTTGTCGACGACTCGACGCTGTTCTTCGCCTTGCGGATGCGGGGCTGCCTTGCGGGCCTGCCCTGCCGCCCGGTGCTGGCCTGGGTGACGGACGACACTGTCCTGTCCCGCCGCCAGCTTCTGGACCACCTGCCGCAGGGGCCGGACGCCCTGGTGCGCAAGGCGGCCTTTGCCGACCCGGCCCGTCTGTCGGGGTTCGATGCCATCGTGACATCGCGCCTGTTTCCCGCCCTGCGCGACATGATACGACGGCGCGACGTGCTGTATCGGCGCGATCGGCCGGTCGTGCTGGCGTTTCAGGGCGGGCTGGATTTCTCGCCGGAAACCGGGTTTCGCAACCGCGCCCATGCCGATGCCGTCTTTGTCGTGCCCGATGCCGATGTGGTCGCCTGTCGGCGTGTCGTGGCACACACGGCACCGCCGTGGCAACGGGTGGAGTTCGGGCATCCGACTTTCCGGCGGCCCGCGCCGACAGCGCGGCCGCGCGCGTCCCGCGACCTGTGGTTCTTTGCGCAGGCGATATCGCCGGTCTCACGGCGCGGGCGCCTGCATGTGCTGCGGGTATTGGTGGCCCTCGCCCGCGCCGACGCGTCCCGCACCGTCTGGATCAAGCTGCGGCACCTGCCCGGCGAGAACGCGCGCCACCTGCACCGTGAACGCTGGGATTATCCCGGGTTGCTGGCCAGCCTGCGCGACCCGCCACCGAACCTGAAGCTGACCGACGTGCCCATGGACGCAGCACTGGCAGAGGCGGGGACGGGCCTGACCTGCACATCGACCGCGGCCGTCGATCTGATCCGCGCGGGCGTGCCGACGCAGGTCTATCTGGACTATGAGGAGTGCTACCTTGATCCGCTGGTGCCCGGGATGCGCCGGCTGTTCGATGGCAGCGGTGCGATCGCCACGCTGGACGAGGTGCTGGCAGGTGTGGTGCGCGACCCTGATCCAGACTGGCTGGCGGGCATGTTCTGCCCGCCCGACCTGGGGCAGCGGGTGCTCGACTGCATCGCCGACCTGCGCGCCCGCACCATTGCCGCGCCCGAGGTGATCGGCGCCCCGGTCTGACATGTCGGGCAACTTGGGCACTGCCCTGCGGACGCAGCGCCCCCGCCCGCGCCCGGCGGTCAGACCGCCGCTTTCAGACCGACAATTTCAGACTGCCGCCTTGCGGCTTTCGTCCAGGTAGATCTCGCGCAGGCGGGCGGCCACGCGGCCGGGCGTGCCGGTTCCGACCATCGTGCCGTCGATTTCCACCACCGGCATCACGAACATGGACGCCGACGTGATGAACGCCTCGTCCGCCGCCATCGCCTCGTCGATGGTGAAGGCGCGTTCCTCGACTTCCATCTGCGCCTCGCGGGCAAAGCGCAGGACAGCGGCGCGGGTGATGCCGTGCAGGATCTCGTGCCCCAGATGGCGGGTGATGATGCGGTTGCCCTTGACGATGTAGGCGTTGTTCGACGTGCCTTCGGTCACCGCGCCATCCTCGACCATCCAGGCATCGTCGCAGCCCGCGGCCTTGGCCATCATCTTGCCCATCGACGGATACAGCAGCTGCACCGTCTTGATGTCGCGCCGCGCCCAGCGGGCATCGGGGATCGAGATGACCTTCAGCCCCGTCTTGGCCACCGGGCTGTCGGCCATGCCGGGCTTGGCCTGGGTGAACAGGACCACGGTCTGCGGCGTGTCGGCGGGCGGATAGGCGAAGTCGCGGTCGCCCGGGTTGCCGCGGGTGATCTGCAGGTAGATCATGCCGTCGGTCAGGTCGTTCTGCACCACCAGTTCGCGGTGCACCTCCAGCAGGTCCTCCGCCGACATCGGCATCCCCATGCCAAGTTCGCCCAGCGACCGTTCCAGCCGCGCGGCGTGGCCCGCATAGTCGATGAGCTTGCCACCCAGGACGCTCGTCACCTCGTACACGCCATCGGCCATCAGGAAGCCGCGGTCAAAGACCGAAACCTTCGCCTGATCCTCGGGCAGGTAGTCGCCGTTCACATAGACGATGCGGGTCAT
>CAYYOE010000010.1:0-32016 GCA_964473055.1 uncultured Rhodobacterales bacterium
GCAAGGTGTTGCAGCGGGACGGGTCGAAGACCGAGGAGGAGGTCGTGGATTACGCCGTCGCCCTGTGGCGTGACCTGCATGGCGACGCGCCCTTGCCCGACCACTTCGTGAACGCGCAGACCCTGCCGCCGATGGACCACGTACGGATGCAGGCGGCCGCACAGCGCTGGGTGGATTCGTCGATTTCCAAGACGATCAACCTGCCCGAGGACATCGGGTTCGAGGCGTTCAAGGATGTCTACCTCGCGGCCTGGAACTCGGGCTGCAAGGGCTGCACCACCTATCGGCCGAACGCTGTGACCGGCAGCGTCCTGTCGGTGACCGAGGAAAAGCCCCGTGACGCCCCCGCTGCCCCAGCCGACAGTCTTCCCGGCCGGATCGAGGCCGCCGCAGCCACCCAGGGGATCGACACCATTCCCGCCCTCGCCGCGCTGGCCGGGGTGGAGGCCGAGGTCATCCATTCCTGGAGCGAGGGGACAAAGCCCACCAACCGCGAAGCCCGGGCCGTGGCCGAGGCGCTGGGCGTGACGTCGCGCTGGCTGCTGTTCGGGGAAGGGTCGGGGCCGGTTGCCCCCGAGGCGCCGGTCATCGAACCGGTCGCGGCGGCGCCAAGGGAGGTGACGGCGGCGGCACCGCAGGCCGCCGGCGACGTGATCTGGATCGCCGAGCCGCTGGACCGGCCGCAGACGCTGGAAGGGAACACCTACAAGCTGAAATGGCCTGACAGCGAACATGCCCTGTATATCACGATCAACGACATCATGGTGGCCGGGCATCGCCGCCCGTTCGAGATCTTCATCAACTCCAAGAACATGGAGCATTTCGCCTGGACCGTGGCACTGACGCGCATGATCTCGGCCGTGTTCCGGCGCGGTGGCGACGTGTCCTTCGTGGTCGAGGAACTGAAGGCCGTGTTCGACCCTCGGGGCGGCGCCTGGATGCAGGGCAAGTATGTGCCCTCGATCCTGGCGGCGATCGGCGGCGTGATCGAACGGCACCTGGTCGCCATCGGGTTCATTGCAGGCGAGGGGCTGGGGTTGAAGGCCGACCCACGCGCCGAGGTGAAGGTGGTTGGCGGACGGGGCAAGTCCTGCCCGTCCTGTGGCAGCCATGACCTGCGCATGATCGAAGGCTGCCTGACCTGCGCCTCCTGCGGGCATTCGAAGTGCGGCTGACGGCCCGGGACCCGGGCCTGACCCGTCACCCTGTCGCGAGATCTGCCAATCGGCGGTCGGGTCGTCTCTGACAGTCACCACCTGACAAGACATTCTCACACCCAGGCGACGCGATTGCGGCGAACAGCAATGCGGGACACCGTGGTTGTCGAATGGTCACGACCGAGGGCATACGCTGCCCGGTGTGGCGGCCATCCGCTGCCCGGGTGGCTCACGCCGCTGATCCGGGCGGGGTGCTGCGTTCAAGCGGCATGCAGCCGAAGATCCGCTGCGGGCTCGAAACCCTCGGTGGGTATCTTTCGTCAGGTGACGAACCCTAGGACGGCATCGCGCGGGGTGCCTCCGCGTTGCCCGCACTGGACATGACCGGCGGAACACCCTGCTTCAGACCCTCGGGCAACCGGCTGTTCCTAATGACGTGGGCGATCCGCGTGGCAAACGTGGCCTCGAAGGCGTGATGGGCCGCGAAATCGCGCGCAAGGCGGGCGGCGCGCACCACATCTTCCCGTTCGTGATGCAGACCCTCGATCGACCTCGCGAGGGCCGCTGCATCCGACATCGGCACCATCCACCCCGATCCGGAGTGCGCCACCAGGCCACGGAAGGCATCGTTGTCATAGCCGACAATCGGCACGCCGCAGGACATCACCTCGGGGTAGGTGCTGGACGGATCGCCCTGGGGGTGGCAGCAGACAAACAGGTCCGCATGCCCGCGAAGATGCGGGATCCAGCCGGTCGCAAAGTCCAGCACCCCGCGCAGGACCATGTGCCTGGACAGACCCTCGGCCGCGATGCGCGCTTCCAGTTCCGGTTTCAACGGACCGTCGCCGAAGATGTCCAGGGTGAAGGGCACGCCCGCGCGTTTCAGGTAACTGGCGACCCTGGGCAGGTCCATGACCCCCTTCATCGGCACCAGCCGTCCCCCGAAGACCAGCCTCAGCGGCTTGCCCTGGCGAAGCTGCGCGGCCTTCGAGCTCAGGACGGAGTCATCGGCCACATCGCCCCGGCGAACCCGGTTGTCGAAGAACAGGATCGTGTCCTGGCACAGGCCGGCATAGGCCTCGAAGGTCGGCGTGCCGCTGCACTGCAGCCCGGCGGCAAGGGGCAGGACCGCCCGGCGCATCCTTTCGGTCCGCCAGAGCCAGATCCGACGACGCAGCCGCACGACCGGCGATACCGAGTCGGCATCAAGGATCTGGCGCTCGGTCCTCGGCGAATACTCTGCAACGCAGATGACCGGCACACCCATCCGGTGGCACATGCGCAGGGTCGCCACCTCTTCGCGCGACAGAAGGCACATGACGGCGGCCGCAGAGGCCAAGCGGTCGGCCATGGCCCGCGACGATGTCGGACGCAGTTCAAGGCGGCTGAACCCGTCGTCCGACGCGTATTCGGCCGGGTCCAGATCGGTCGTCGGCCGGTCTGTCAGCCGGACAAGGCTGGTGACCGGGCCCGGCCAGCCCATCGCATAGCGTGCAGCGCCCTCCATGTACTTTCGGGTCAGGACAAGGCCACCATTCGGGCCGCGCTGCGCCGCCAGAGAAGGCAGAAGAACGAGTTCGTCGGACACCTGGCGGTCTGTCACGACGTCAATCGGTCCAGCATAAGACGGACCTCGTCGAGATCGACCGAGAAGCCTTCTGCCGCGGGATGTCCCACAACAAAGCCGAAGCGCAGACCGAGGGCGTCGGCCACTTCCTTGTAGGGCATGGCGAAACGGTCCGGCGGTTGAAGCACCAGAAGCGCCCCGCCCGCGGCCACGGGATAGAGACCATGCGACAGATGGCTGCCCTCGACCCCGACGATGATGCGCGCATCCAGCGAACGATGGACGATCTCGGCCGGTTCAAGATTATCGCAGTCAAGGATATCGAAGCCATTGCCATCGAGCAGGTCCGTCAGCGCGTCCTGATTGGCGAGCCTGCGCGGATCGCCGTCGACACCGCGACACAGAAAGACACCCGGTCGTGCCGGAGGTTTCGGGCTGGCAGCGCGCACACGGGCCCGCAGAACATCGTAACGCTGCGTCTTGTGCGCGTTCTGCCCATAGTCGACATAGACCGTCAGCCGGTCAATCCGGGCACGTTCCGGCATGTCGGGCCGATCCAGGCCCAGCAACGCCCGATAGCCCGCCTCGTGCCGGTATGGCTTTCCGGGGGCACCGACGATTGTCGCTCCCGCGGGCGGCAGCAACTGCAACGTCAGGGTGTCGGTCAGGAAATGCCCGAAGAAATCCGCGCCGGTCCACACCGACCCCAGGTGCGCGTCCGCGATTTCCTGCCAGCGCGGCAGTCCGGATTCGATCAGCGACGCCTTCCCCTGTCCGAACCGCAAGACCGATGCACCGCAGTAGACAAAGCCCCGCACCAGGTCGGCCCGTTCGAGGACAAGGGCCCGCGTCGCCGCGTGACGGACCACACCGCCGTCGATCAGGCCTTGCTCGACCTCCCAGCTACGCCAGGGCGACAGCGCACTGATGCGGTCGAGTGCGCCTTCGGGATAAAGGGCGGGATGCGTGTCGATGGCCGTCTCCGGGTGAACTTCCCAGCTGTCCGAGGCCACATCCTCCAACGCCTGCGGACCCGAGAGCATCCGCGCAAAGCCCCGTCGCAGGTAGGCGGTGTTCAAGCGCATGGCCGTTGAACGATCTCGATGATCCGATCCTGGTCGGTCGGGGCGAGATCGGGGTAGATCGGCAGGCACAGGATCTGATCGGCGGCCCTTCGGGATACCGGCAGCCGTTCCGGCGCAGCCGATGGCAGGTTGCGATACATCGGCATGTCCGAGATCAGCGGATAGAAATACCGGCGCGGGAATATCTGGTCTTCCCTCAGCCGGTGGTAGAGCACATCCCGGGGAACCGGATATCCCTCGCCGACGAGCACCGGAAAGGCATAGGAGTTGTGCCCGGGCTTGTTCGGCGGGCAAAGGCAGCGCAGACCCTCAATCTGCGCAAGGGCATCCCAATACCGCGCTGCAACCCGGTCGCGCGCTGCAATGGCCGCATCAATTTGTGGTAATAGTGCAAGTCCGACGGCCGCATTCAATTCGCTCATCTTGGTATTGAGGCCGGTCTCGATGAAAGTGACTTCATCAAGAATCCCATAATTGCCAGATCGCTCAAGGACAATCTTGGTTTCGGGATCAGGCGCCACGATCGCGCCACCTTCAAAAGTATTGAAGACCTTGGTTGCGTGAAAACTGACAACCGAAAGATCGCCCTCGGCCACGAGCGGTGACGTGCCACGACGCACACCGAAGGCATGGGCCGCGTCGTAGATCAGCTTCAGCCCATGACGCCTGGCGATGTCCGCCAGAGCGGCGGTATCGCAGGGCACACCGTAGCAGTGCACCGCAAGGATGGCCTCGGTCCTGGGCGTTATCCGGGCCTCCACGGATGCGGGATCAAGGTTCAGCGTGACAGGGTCGATATCCGCGAACACCGGTTCTGCCCCGGCCCAGCGGATTGCATGGGACGTGGCCACGAACGAAAAAGGCGGGGTGATGACCTCGCCCTTGATCCCGAAATGACGAAGCGCAACCAGAAGCCCCAATGAGGCGTTTGCCACAACTGAAACGTGTGCTACATCCAGATAGGATGAAAGGGCCGCCTCGAATCGTCGGACAAGCGGCCCGCCGTTCGACAGAATTCCGGACTGCCAGATTTCCTCGAGTAGCGGGTTGAGGTCGGCAAGGTCAGGCAGGATTGGTTTAGTAACGAAAATAGGCGAACGCACCATAGAACTGCCCCCCTCAAGGCAGGAACGAAGCACCACTCACAGAAGAAGGGTAGCACAGGCTTTTGCCAAGTCATGCGATTCGCGAAGTGCAATCACTTATGCGTGCGTCATTCCGTGGCGACCCGCCTTTTGATCACCGGACGGAAACAACGATCGCCGACATCGCCCAACTTTCGTGCAAACGGATTTCCCGTCCAATCCGGCAATCGGTGCTGGTGTCACTTGTACTCGATCAGTCCCCGGCGCTGCCCGCGAAGGCGGTCGAACACGGCCCCCAGGGCGCCGAGAGCCTCCGGAAGCTTGCCCAGCACGAGGAACCCGGCCTGTGCCCATGTCGAGCCACGCAGACGCAACCGAAGCACCTGGGCCGGCCAAAGCAGCAGCAGCAGGCCGGACCACGGGGTGATGAGGGCACCAACCCCCGCGGACACGGGCACTGCCATGCCCCAGAACAACGCCCTTGCGGACCGGTCGACATTGTATCTTTCGGGGCCGCGTCCGTGCATCAAGGCGCCCTCGGCCGCCGCATGACCAGCCCTGCGCGCCCGGCGCCACCACTGCGCGAACCGGGTCAGGGCCGCGTCGTGCAACGTCATCTCGGCGTCGACGCGCCAGACCTGCCACCCGGCGCGACGCAGGCGGAGGCACAGTTCCGGTTCTTCGCCGGCGATCAGCGCGCCATCGAACCCGCCCACCTGCCGCAACGCCGAGACCCGCATCATGGCGTCACCGCCACAGGCCTCCGCTTCGCCGATCGGTGTGTCCCACTCCTGGTCGATCAACCGATTCCAGATCGACGCCTCCGGATGCCGCTCGCGGCGTCGCCCACAGACGACGGCGGCTTCCGGACGTGACACGAGAAAGGATTGCGCCTTCTCCGGCCAGTCCGCGTGCACCTCGCAATCGCCATCGACGAACTGCACAAACTCGGGCGGACTTACCGAGTCCACAAGCGCCGCAACGCCCGCGTTCCGGGCGCGCGCCGCCGTGAAGGGGCGCGAAAGGTCGAGCGCGACAACCACGGCACCGGCAGCCTCGGCCGCCGCCACGGATCCATCGGTCGACCCG
The DNA here is from genome assembly GCA_964473055.1 of uncultured Rhodobacterales bacterium. Taxonomy (GTDB): domain Bacteria; phylum Pseudomonadota; class Alphaproteobacteria; order Rhodobacterales; family Rhodobacteraceae; genus UBA996. The sequence goes on from CAYYOE010000010.1 coordinate 5,984, forward strand.
GAATCGACATAGACCATCCGGTCGACCTTTCCGACGAGCGATTCCAGACAACGCAGAAGCCGCGCACCCTCATTTCGTCCGATGATGACGGCTGCAACTGTCCCTGTCCCGTCCATCATCCAACCGCTGCCTTTCGGGTCGGGCAATTCAGGTCGCCGGACTCACGGGCAGGATCACCGATCTCGGCGGGATCGCGCATCCGGATTATTCGCGCGGGGGCGCCGACGACCACGGCAAAGGGCGGAACGGAGCGGGCAACAACCGCGTTCGCCCCGACAATTGCCCCGCGCCCCACTGTGACACCCCCGATGACCACGACACCGGCCCCGATATCCACATGGTCCTCAATCACCGGTCGACCCGCCAGATCCTCTGTCCGCGCGATGCCGAAGGTCGTGTTCTGCCTCAGGACCACGTCCGATCCGATGGACTGCGGCGCGAGGATCATGCACCCGAAATGTTCCAGCCGCACGCGACGTCCGACAAGGCTGGTGTATGGCAAGGATATCCCGCAGAACCATTCGGTCGCCTTGAACATCACCCGATAGAGCAACGAAAGCGGTGCGCGCAGCGGTTTGGGGCGGACCGACATACGCCAGTTGCCGAAGCGATGCCAGAACAGCGCCCAGAAGCCCTGCGAAAGCGGATCGCCATCGTGGGTTTCCAGGTCCTCCCGGACAAGCGCCCAGAACCCGATTCCGGGCGGATTTCGATTGTAACGACCGGTGGTCAAACCGGTCAGCACGTCAACGTCCTGCAAGGCCGGGTCAGCGTCCAGCAATTCTCGGCCTCATATCTCGGTTCGGGCGGGGCGTCCGAAGAGTGGCCGGATCACGCGTCGCGAGAATCCGTCCGACCATCGGGGGGGGGCGGTGGTTTGACGATGGCGCAAGGCGGCGATCCCGCGGTTCATGCCCCAGCCGGCAGCACGGGCGAGGGCGGCGATACGCGCGAAACCGGCGCCATGGTTCTTTGTGAAGTAGAGATACCAGCTGTCGTACCAGTAGTCCGGCAAGGGCATCCGACGCTCATCCCCGCTGCGCACCCCGGTCGCCGCGCCCTCGGCGTGGATCACACGCGCTTCAGAATGATGCCATGTTTCCCACCCTCGTGCCGCCAGACGCCGCATAAGGTCGACTTCCTCGAAGTAAAGGAAGAAGTCCGGATCGAAACCGCCGACTTCGTTCAAGGCCCGCCATCTGATTATCACCGCAGCCCCGGCCACCCAATCAACCCGGCCGGTTGGCAGTTCCGCTGGCAATGGCACGGACGCACGCGCGAACAAACGCGCCACCGGTCCGAAGGCCAGCGTGTCGGAAAACTCGCTTGCCGCCGATGGAAAACGGAACGCCGACGTGACAGCCGTGCGATCCGGCTTGGCGATGCGGGCGCCGACGCAGGCAATCGCGGGATGCGCGTCCAGGAAGTCGGCAAGGCAAGCGATAGCCTCGTTGTCCAGCCGAGCATCGGGGTTCAGCAAAAAGACCGCCGATGGTGGTGCCTGTTCACGCGCCAGCGCTTCGAAAACGACATTGTTGCCGCGTCCGAACCCGTGATTGACCCGCTCGGGGTACAGGATCACGCGCGCGCCCCAACCGCGATCGGCATGTTCCCGGGCGAGCCTGACCGCGTCGTCGCCAGGCGATGCATTGTCGACAAGATGCACTGTGACGCTGCGCCCGCCGTGATCGCGCGACAGCACGCTCTCGACCGCTTCGGTGCATAGCCCGGCTGTCCCGTAGTTGACGATCACGACCGCCACCGCGCCCCTTGCCGAATTCTGCACGGTCATGGACGCCTCTTGCCGGTCAAGGCCGGCCCGTCGAATTCGCGGGCATAGCGCGGCCCGGAGGCCGGGGCCGCATCGCGCCCGCCCTCCTGTTTGCGTGGGGCAACCGGCGTCGGACTTCCCGTCTCGGGCTCGATGAACTCCCGCCGGTAGGCAGGTGCGGCGGGTCGCCTGGCACTGACGGGGTCTGGATGAGATGCTTCCTGCGCAGCCGCGGTTGCCGCTGCCTTGTCGGCAATGCGTCCAAGCTCCAGCCGCCCTGCAAGGGCGCCGGCCATCATCCAGGTGACGGCCGTGACACCGGCATTCGGGATCAGATCGATCAGGTTCACGACCAGAACGACCGAAAGTGCCGCGGTGGCAGGGCTGACATCAAAGGTCTTGCGACGCAGCGCAAGGATGAGCGGGGTCAGGCAGAGCAACCCGAATTCGCCGATATACTCCACCCAGCCACCCACCCCGATAACGATGATCCAGTAGCCATCCGTGACCGAGATGTTGCGGCCTTCCTCGTCAAAGATGAACGATCGGCCCCATGCGCCCCAACCGAACAGCGGTCGCTCGTTTGCGCGCGCAAGCAGAAGGTCCTCGTTGTTCAGACGGAAGATGAAGGACTCGGCGCGGTCGGCACTGATCGACTCGGCAAGTTCGGAAATGGCATCGACCGGCACAAATCCAGCCCCTCGCAGGATGGGATACGTCAGGATCGACATTCCTATGATCCCGACAATGAGGACCTGCAGCCTTGGTGCCATGACGAGCAGGATCGGCAATAGCAACAACGTGGTGGAAAAGGCTCCCAACGACTTGGCCATGTAGAGGGTGAACAGGAGCCAGACCGCTGCGGCAGCGTAGAGGTTTCTTCGCGGCAGATCCCTTATCCGGGCAAGACCGGCGGCGGCAAGGACAGCGCATGCGAAAAAGATGCCCACCCAGAGCCCATGCTGAAGGAACACGATCGGCCTGAAGCCGTCACGCCGAATATGTTGCATCCACGAGTGCGGAAAGTAGCCGTAGATCATGTTGTTGAGCTGCGGTGACATCCGCACCTCATAGAGCGCCAGAAGGGAGTACCCCAGTGCCGCCACGACCAGTACGGACAGGAAGATCCGATGCGCCTCCGCCGTGGCAAGAAACTTTCGCGCCAGGATGAAGGGGACCAGCAGCATGATGGCGGTCTGCACCCTGGCGATCGTATCGTAGAGGGTCAGGGCCGGCAGAAAGGTCGTGCCGAAGACCAGCGGGTCAGGATTGGTCAGGAATGTGCCGAACTTGCCCACAATCAGCAGAGCGATCAGGATCAGGACAACCGGCGATCGGGGAAGCCAGCCGGGACGCACATCCGGCGCGTCTCGCGCGAAGATCGCTGCGAACATCAAAGCCAGCAAAGGCGGCATCGTGGTCTTGTCGATCGACGGAAGCCCCGTCACCTTGAACCCGCCTTCGGTCGGCAGCATCAGGTACCCGCCGATCACCGTGGCCGAAATCGCAACCGGCAGCGCGAGCTTTCGGAAGAATGCCAGCGACACAAGCGGCCAAAGCAGGAAGGCGACCGTTGTCATCTGTCAGCTACCGTTCGGTCGGCCCGCGAACGGACTGCGGTGACGGCAAGTCCGGGAAGGATGGCCAGACAGGACGCGTAACGCCCCGCAAGGCGGGCTGGACTGCCTGCCAGACGCCACAGCCATTCGGCGGCAAACCAGCGAAAAAGCCGGGGTGCACGCCGCTGCGTTCCGGCGAGGAAATCCAGGCCCGCGCCGATCGACAGGAATCCGACTTGCGGCAGCGCCGCAAGGGCGCGCGCGGCAAAGATCTCCTGCTTCGGGGCGCCCAAGGCCAGATAGCAAAGGCGGGCACCGCTGTCCCGTATGGCAGCAATGGCATCATCTGCCTGCGGGCCGGCGGGATCGAACCCCATGGGCGGCGCCAATTGCAGTACGACGTTCAGCCCCGGATGCCGCCTGATCAGGGCATCGGCCGCCGCCGCCAGCGCGGACTCGGTCGACCCGAAGAGCGCGACAGGCACCCCCGCCCCAGCGGCAATCTCGGCGACGGGGTCCACCAGATCGGAGCCAGGCACAAGCTCGACGCCCTGTCCGGCAAGGCGCGACAGCCAGACGATGGGGTTGCCATCCGCAGTCACATGGGTCTGCGCAAGATAGGCCGCCCGGAATTCCGGGTTCGAGCGCAGCTTCACGACGTGATCCAGGTTCAGCGTCGCCACGGCAAAGCCCTTGCCCTGAACGAAGTGCTGTTCAAGGTCGATCAGCAGGTCAGCCCGCCTCGGGGCCGTGACCGATACGCGACCGGGCGTCGATGGGTCGGGGGGTGACCAGTGCATCATGACGCTCCGTTTAGTCCGTTTTTTCCGTTTCGGACAGCCCCCGAAACACGCCAGGGTAGAGCGTGGCATTTCGGAATACCCCATAAGGGGCGCCCCCGCGAGGGGACCGAGGCCAAGCGGCGTGCGCCGGCATCACGTCGACGTCCCTCTCGTTCCGAACCGCGCCAGCGCAACCGCCGCAAGCAGGGCAATCAAGGGTATGGCCGGCATGTGATACCGATCACCTATCACGATCACGGCATGGACGCCGGTAAAGTAAAGCCATAGCCAGACCGGAACGGACAGCAACGTCACCCAGCCACCCCGCTCCCGGACCAGGACCACGATACCCCAGAACGCTGCCAGCAGGACCGCGTACCAGAAGCCGGTGGACAGCAGCTTGAGCGCGGACACGCCGGTCGTGCCGGCCAGTGCCTCGATTCCGGCCTCGTTCCACGCCACGCCGATCGTCTCGCGCTCATAGAGCCGGACCGACTTCCAGATCGTGCGCCAGACAAAGGCGGCCGGATCCTCGCGCAGGTGGGCGATCGACACGTCCTTCAGATAGTTCGACCGCTCGATCTCGCCCATCCCGGCGACCTCGGCCGGCAATGACATGTAATGACCATTGGTGCCGGGGTGGTTGCCCATCCAGAAGTTCGGCCAGAAATTCGTCGACATGAAGACTGGCTCGCCGAACACGCGCTCGTTGCGGGCCGACCACGGTGCGACCACCGCAAAGATCAGCCCGGTGACGACCACAGCCTTCAGGATGGCAGGCAGGGACGATCGCGGCGCCCGCAGAAGCGCGGCCACGGCCAGGGCAGCCGGGATCAGCAGGGCGATGGGTCGCACATAGGTCGCCGCGCCAAAGGCAAGGCCCGCCGCCACGATCCAGACCAGCCCCGCGCCCATACGCACCCGATCCCAGGCGGCCAGCCCCGCCAGGGTCATCGCCATGAAATGCACCTCGCTGGCCAGCACGGTCGTGAACTGGATCGCCACCGGCCAGAGCGCAAAGAGAAGGGCTGCAATCCGACCCTCGGTCTCGCCGAACCAGCGCCGCCCCAGGTCATGCAGCAGCCAGACGACGGCAAGGGCGGAGATCAGGTTCACCGTCACCACCCCAACCGACGATCCGGTCCCGAAGACCAGATAGGCCGCCGCATAGATGGCCGCCGGACCGACCGCCCAATACGCCCCAGGGACATCCGGCTGGAAGCCGTAGACGCCGTGATCCGCGATGTTTGTCGCAAAGATCTCGTAGGCCCCCGAGTCCGACACCGGATCCACCGGGATGACCAAGGCCCAGGCAAGGCGCAGGGCGAGGGCGATCAAGATGATGATGCTTATGCGGGGTAGGCTTGGCACGTCATGCTCCGATCAGGCTGGGACCGCTGTCGAACGGCTTTCGGCGGCCGGGAAGATGCAAAGACCGATGGCCACGGCAAACCACAAGGTGGCGATCCGGATGATGGCCGTGGCAAGGATCGCGGTTTCGGGCGCAACGCCTTGCAACAGCAGCAGGGCAACCGCCGTGGCTTCGGTCCCGCCCAGCCCACCCGGCAGGCCCGACAGGGCGCCGGAAAGAACGGCCACAAGAAAGATCGCGGCCGCAGTCGCGATGGACACGGTCGCCCCCAGCCAGTCCAGCAGCAGCCAGAAGGCCAGGCCCTCGAGCGCCCAACCCACCATTCCAATCACGATCGTCGGTGCAAGGACGCGCATCCGCATGAAGGGATCGAGGCGTCGGGCCACCCGTCGCAGGCGCACGAACAACCTTGACCGTCGCCGTCCCGTCGTCCGCCAGACTGCCAGGATCACGGCATCCAGCAGCCGCGGACGACAGGCGACCCAGACCAGCACTGCCGCCACCGCAACCAGCCACCACGCTGCAGCCGACCCGAGCCCCGCGACCGACAATGCCAGAACGATCACCAGAACGATCGCCGCAAGCTCGATCGCCCGGTCCGCAAGCGCGATCGGCAGGACGCGGCCAAACCCCTGCCCGGTTTCGCGCCGAAGCCACCGCAGGCGAACCAGTTCGCCCACTCGGCCGGGCGTGGCAGTCAGGGCAAACCCCCCGAAGAAGTGGCGCGCGTTCTGCCACCAACGAGTGCCGAGACCTGCCGCCTGCACGATCAGGTGCCAGCGCCACGCTCGCAGGATGTAATGAGCTGCCGCCAGCGCGCAAAGGGCGGCCATGCGCTCGGGGCCAAGCGCGCGGGCCGCGGCGACCGCGTCGTCCCAGCCGGCCGCGACAACCGCCGCCACCACCAGCGCCACGAACGCACCCAGCAGCAGGCCGGTCCGTGCCAGACGCCGGCTGATCGCCCGTTCGATCCCCCCCGTTCCCTGCTGGCCGGTCATGCAGGCGCACGTTCTGCTGGACCGGCCCGAAGGCCCTCGCGCGTGTTCATGGTCAACCCCAGGAAATCGTCGACGCTACGGCGACGACGGCCACCAGGGCGACCACGATCACACTGATCCGATCGCGTGCGGCAAAGACGATGGGATCGTCGGTCATCCGCCCACGATGCGTAGTCATCACCATCCGGAGTATCCAGTACAACAGCAACGGGCAGACCAGCCAGAGAACCGCCGGGCGCGCATAAAGTGCCTGGACTGCGTCAGAACTTATGTAGAGGGCCATGACCATGACCGCGGCATGCCCCGACGCCAATGCCATCCCCCGCAGGATCGGAAGGTCCTCGACCATGTAGGCTCGCCCGGAAGTGCCCCGACCCGTCACCATCTGATCCATCAGCTCGGCTTGCCGCTTCACTGCGGCAAGGGCCAGGAACAGGAACATCGAGAAGCCCAGCAACCAGGGCGACAGCAGAATGCCTGCCGCTGCCCCTCCCGCGACGATCCGCACGGTATAGAGCCCGGCCAACGTCAACACATCGACCAGCAGCTTGCGCTTGAGCCAGAGCGAATAGGCGAATGTCGCCGCGAGGTAGAGCCCGAGTGTCGCCAGGAACAGGGGGTTTCCGGTCAGGGCGCCCAGAAGGGCTGCCCCGACCAACAGGGCGAAGGCCATGATCAGCCCGGTCATCGCTGTCAGCGTTCCGGCGGCAAAGGGCCTGAGGCGCTTGCGGGGATGCGCCCGGTCCGAGGGCAGGTCGACAAGGTCGTTGATCACATAGACCGCAGAGGCGGTCAGGCAGAACGCCACGAACCCCAGCAACACCGCCCCGAAGCTGCCCGCATCATGCGCGGCCAGCATCGGAACGAACAGCAGCAGGTTCTTCGACCACTGGTGCGGGCGCAACGCGCGCAGCATCGCCTGCCCGGTCCGCGCGGGATCGGACAGATGCCGAACCGAAGGGTTGGCCTCTGCGGCGGCGCGGCGAAGCGCTTCGCCCGCGCCCACGGTGATCGCTTGTCGCGCGGATTCCCAGACCGGCAGGTCAGCGCGGCTGTCGCCCAGGTAGTCATAGCCGTTCTCGCCGAAACGCTCGGTCAGGAACCGCGCCTTTTCCGCACCCTTCAGGTTGCGGTCGCCAGATGTCCCGTGCACCTCGTCGAAGAGCCCGGTCGCCTCGGCGACGGCATCGGCCTGGCGCTGATCGGATGCCGTGACAAGTGCCGTGCGCCGTCCGGCCGCGCGGGCCGCCCGAAGTTCGTTCAGCACGTCCTCGTTCAGGGGAAGTTCGCTTCCGGCAATGACCTGCGCGTCCGCCACGCGGGTCTTGAACCCGGCCTTGCCCAGGGCCAGCCAGCCAGGAAGGCGCAGCAGCATCGCAGGATTGCGGGACAACAGCGCCAGCAGCGCCTCGTGCAGGGTGTCCGTGCGGCACAGTGTGCCGTCCAGATCGGCCACCAGCACGACAGACCGGTCATCGGCCGCCGCGAGCCCGCCCGCATCCTTCATGCCACTCTCCACAAAACCACAATGCCCCGCCACCGCGCGTCTGACCGCGGTGCGTTCTAGAAGACCCACCTTGGACAATGCCAGAGAAAGCTGGTGAGTTCACGGCAAAGATATGGCGTGGGCAAGGAACCCGGTGCGCAATGCGTACGTCGCCGGTTCGGCCCCATGCACCATCAGGGGTCTGTCAACCGACCTGGCCCTCGGCCTCGGGGTCCTCAGACCTGTCCCACTGCGCCAGCGGCAGCGACCGGCCAAACTGCGGCGGCTTCACCGATCATGGCTCTCGGCCCTGGCGATGAAGCTTGCCGTGGAGTGCTGATGCAGCAGCACCGCACCCGAATCCCGTCAGTTGTCCGGGCTTCATGAACATCACCAGGCGCCATGGCGTTCTTTTCGCTTACGCGGCATAGATGCTCCATAGCCAGCGGCTGTTTGGGACGAGTCACGATGTCGATGACACAAGCTTCGGGAACGCGCCCGGGCTGGCTTGGCGGCCTCGCCACGCCGGGCGTCTTCTGGTTTCTGGTCGCTGTCACAGGCGCCGCGATCTTCTTCGTGGACGGACTCGACGCTCTTCTCGTCGCCTGGCAGTTGCCGGAGTACAGCCACGGCCCCCTGATCCCGGCGTTGTCCGCGCTCCTGTTCCTGCGCCAGTTGCGTGACGTGCCCCCCGATCCGGGGCCGAAACGCCACCGCTGGGTCGGTGTCCTTGTGATCCTGGGCGCACTGTCCTTTGCCACATTGGGCAAGCTGTCGGGCATCGCCGACATCGTCGCCTATGCCACGATCCTCTGGGTCGGCGGTATCCTGCTGGTCAGCTTCGGCTGGCAGACCGGGCGCCAGTTCTGGCCGCCGGTCCTGCACCTGGTCTACATGCTGCCGCTGCCGGGCGTGATCTACTACAAGATGTCAACCTGGCTGCAGTTCGTGTCGTCCGAACTGGGGGTCTGGTTCCTGCGGCTGCTGTCGGTCCCGGTGTTCCTGGAAGGGAACATCATCGACCTGGGCGTGTACAAGCTGCATGTCGCCGAGGCCTGTTCCGGCCTGCGCTACCTGTTCCCGATCCTGTCCTTCTCCTACATCTTCGCTGTCCTCTACAGGGGACCAATGTGGCACAAGGCGGTACTCTTGATTTCGGCCGCACCGATCACGGTGCTGATGAACTCGGTCCGCATCGGCATCGCGGGCTTCATCGTCAACCACTACGGCGTGGAATGGGTCGAAGGCTTTACCCATTTCTTCGAAGGCTGGGTGATCTTCATCGCCTGTATCCTGATCCTCTTTGCGCTGGCGCGGGTGATGCTGTTGTTCCAGCCGCAGCGCATGGGGCTGGCCGAGGCGCTCGACCTGGAAACCACCGGCCTCGCCGCGCAGGCAGGCCGCATCCGGCTGATCCGGGCCTCGCCCGCGATGATCGCCACCGCCCTTGTCATGGTCGCCGCATCGGTCGCATGGCACGCCGCCCCCGAACGCACCCGCACCACCGTCGACCGCGACCCCTTCTACCTGTTCCCGCGACAGCTGGGCGACTGGCAGCAATCGGGCCCGCCCAAGACCCTGGAGGCAAGTGTCGCCACGGTTCTGGGGGCCGACGACTACCATTCCGTCCAGCTGGTCCGTCCGGGGGCCGCCGCCGAAGTGGGGCTTTTCATGGCCTGGTACGCCGACCAGAGCCAGGGAGGCGTCCATTCGCCCGAGATCTGCCTGCCCGGTGCGGGCTGGGAAATCGCATGGCTGGAACGCACCGACATCACCGAGCGGATGGGCGGCGATGGCCCCTTCGCGATCAATCGGGCCATCATCCAGCGCGGGCAGAGCCGGATGATGGTCTACTACTGGTTCGAACAGAAGGGCCGCCGCATCGCCTGGGACTTCGCGGCAAAGTACTGGCTGCTCGTGGATGGCATCGCGACAGGGCGCACCGACGGGGCGCTGGTTCGCCTGACAACGCCGATACTCGACAGCGAGACCGACGCCACGGCAGAAGCGCGCCTGCAGGACGCCCTCGATGCACTGATGGGGCCGCTGGCACGGTTCATCCCGGACATGTGACCGCCCCGGCGCGCCGATCGGGCCGCAAACCCGGGCGGGCGCACTGGACTTCCGCCGCGAAACGCCCATCCTTGCGCGAAAACAAGACGGGCCCCGGGCAGACATGATCCGTATACTTCCAACGGCGCTGGCCGTCCTGTTCCTGTCCGGTTGCCTCGCCCCGATCGAGGTCGCTGCGCCTCCGCCACGCGCCCCGACGGTCGACGTGGCCCCCGCCCTGGCGCCCGATGCCGCTGCCCGCGCTTTCGTTGCCGTCGTGGACCGGGTTGAACCCGTCGCCGAGGCCGAATGCCGTGCCCGCGCCCCGCAGTTGAACTGCGATTTCCAGATCGTCGTGGATACACGTCCCGGCCTGCCGCCGAACGCTTTCCAGACCCGTGACCCGACCGGGCGTCCGGTGATCGGCTTCACGGTCGCGCTGATCATGGATGCCCGCAACGAGGACGAGCTGGCCTTTGTTCTGGGCCACGAGGCCGCCCATCACATCGCCGGACATCTCGACCGGGTACAGCAATCGGCATGGGCCGGCGCGGTCGCGGCGGGGGTGTTGGCATCGCTCGGGGGCGCGCGGCCCGAGGCGATCGAACGGGCGCAGGCGATCGGCGCAGGTGTCGGCGCGCGCACCTTTTCGAGGGACTTCGAACTGGAAGCGGACCGGCTGGGCACCGTCATAGCCCTTCGCGCGGGCTATGACCCCGTTCTGGGCGCGGGATTCTTCGACCGGCTGCCCGACCCCGGCAACGCTTTCCTCGCGACCCATCCGCCCAACGCCGAACGCCGCCGGGTCGTGGCACGGACCGTCGCGCAGGTTACGCGGGGAAATTGATCCATCTCAAGGCCAGGACACGCAACGGGTGATCGAATGCACCGGTCGCCGCACATCGCGGCCGCGGAGGTGCGACCGATGATCGCGAACAACGGCCGGATCCATGGAATCGTCGCACGGATGGCCCGCATGGCCACGCGCGTCGGCGCCGACATGGGGATTGCGTTCCGGGAAGGTCGACTGAGCCCCGAGGATCTGAGTTCCGCCATCACCCGCTGTCACGGATGCACCTCGACAGATGAGTGTGACGCCTGGCTCGCGGCACATCCGGAAGGCGCCGACAGGCCACCAGGCTACTGCCGAAATGCCGACCTGCTGGGCGACCTGCGGCAGTCCTGATCGCGAAGGGCGGGGGCGCGGCGCAGCACCATTCGCGCAACCGTGCCGTGACGCAGTCGATCGTGAAGATCGCCGCAGGGAATTGATCTGCCTCAAGGCAGGATGCCGCGAAAGATCCTTGTCATTGTTCATCACCGCATGTCGCGGTCGCGGGAGAAGCACACATGTTCGCCTGGATTCGCCGGATCGAGGAAAGCGCCGACAGAATGGGCCGGATGGCAACGACCGTCGGCGCCGACATGGGCAGTGCGCTCGAAGACGGACGGCTGAGCCCCGAAAACCTGCGCAGCGCCGTCGCCCGGTGCCACGGATGCACCGAGGCCTGCGCCTGCGATGCCTGGCTGGACACCCACCCGGGCGGGGCCGACACGCCACCCGGCTACTGCCGCAACGCCGGACTGTTCGCCGATCTTCGCGCCTGATGGCCGACATGCACCCAGGCGATCGGACGGAAGTGCCGCCGCTCATGGCGGCAATGGCGGCGGCGTCCTGTCCGCCCGAGACCCTGGGCGCCCTTGCCGACGCGGACCGGGCAGAAATGGCCGACCTCTGTGCCGCCTGCCCCCGGACCGAGGCATGCCGACTTTGGCTTGTCACCCATGCTGCCGCGGGCCCGGCCGAAGCCCCCGACCTGTGCCCGAACCACGCGCATTTCCGCGCGCTTTCCGGGGACGATCGGCTGGCCTGAGGCCAGCCGCTGCGCCCTAGCTCAGGGCCTGGAACTCGACCCGACGGTTCTCGTCACCGCGCGGGTTCTCGGGGTTCTTCAGGAACCGCTTGCCCAGCCCCATCGTCTCCAGCCGTCCGGCCTCGATCCCGCAATCGCTGACCAGCCAGCGCGCGACTTCCGCGGCGCGCAGGGCCGACAGACGCTCATTGTAAGCGTCCGACCCGGCGGCATCGGTGTGCCCGACGATCCGGAACAGGTTGATGTCGCTGCGTTGCATCACGGTACACATCTGCCGCAAGGCGGGCAGCTGGTCGTCGCCGATGGCGGCAGAGTCAAAGCCGAACTGGATGTTCAGGTTCACCTGCATGGGTTCGTCAATCCGGGCATAGGTCACAGGCGTCGCCGGCGGGTTCACCGCGGGGGCGCTGGGCGAGGCCTGCTCGGTCACCGAGCCGACGGTCACGCTGCCGGTATCCGTCGCGGGCGCAGGCGCCAGATCGTCGACGCCGCTTCCCGCCTGCACCGCGACATCCTCGATCGTCAGCAGCGACAGTCCGCGCGTCTGCCCCGTGCCGCTGGTGGCGGCATCGCGGAACGCCTGCCGCTGGGCGTCGAACATTTGCAGCAACTGCTCGTCCGAATAGGTTTGCGCCTGCGCCGTCACGGCAGGCAAAGCCACGGCCAAGGCGGCTGCAATCAGCATCGTGCGTCGCATTTCGTCATCCTTCCAGAATGGCGTTTGGCATGTTGCAACTCTAGGGTATCCTGCCCCGGCAAGCAATTCACATGAGCCCGACCGAACCATGACCCGTCCAGTCCCGGCAACCCCGCCGCCCAGACACGCCCGCGGTGCGATCTGATGCATGGTCCCACGACCGTCGTGCCGCGAATGGCGCCGGACCTGCCACGAATTGATGGCGCGGGGCTCAGCCATCGCGGGGTCGTGCGCGAGAAGAACGAGGATGCGGTCCTGACCGATCCCACGGGCACGCTCTGGGCCGTGGCCGACGGGATGGGGGGCTACGGGCGTGGCGACGTGGCATCGGACATCGTAATCGAGGCGCTGAGCGGGATCGACGACGAAGCCGACCCTCTCGATGCATTGCAGGACCGGTTGCAGGCCGCGAACGCGTCGATCCGTGCACAGTCCGGCGGTCGCACCATGGGGGCGACCGTGGTGGCGGTTATGATTGCGCGCGCGGTTGCCCATGTGGTCTGGGCCGGCGACAGCCGGGTGTATCTGCTGCGGTCGGGACGGCTGCGCCAGATCACCCGCGACCATACACTTGTGCAGGACCTCGTCGACCGGGGTGAAATCGCGGCCGATGCCGCGGCCCAGCATCCCGAAAAGCACATCATCACGCGGGCCGTGGGTGGCGCGGACGACCTGGAACTGGACGCCGCCGCCGTTCCGCTGATCCCGGGCGACCGGATGCTTCTGTGTTCGGACGGTCTGACCGCCTGTCTCGACGATGACGCCATCGCCCGGGAACTGGCCAAGGCCGTATCGCCCGAGGCTGCGGTGCGCAGCCTTGTCAGCGACACGCTGCTGGCAGGCGCCCCCGACAACGTGTCGGTCGTGGCCCTCTTCGTCACCACGGGCGGCTGATAAGATGCGCGAAGGCACCCTGATCGGCCCCATCATCATCGCCATTGGCCTGATCGCCGCTGCCGTCGTCCTGGCGGTCGTCGGCACCCTGCTTGATACCGCCGACGGCGCGGCGGACCTTCGCCTCGGCCGCGCCGAGGCCGAGGCGGAAGCGCTGCGCGCCGAAATCGTCCGTGTCGAGGGTGAGTTGCGCGAAACGAAGGCAGACCTCGCCCGCCTGCGCGAGGAAATCGCCCTGTCGGGCAGCCGCGCCCCCGTCGCGGCCCCCGCCCTTACGCCGGGGGCCGTTCCGCTGGACGGGCTGCTGCTGCCGCCGGGCGACCAGGAAGGCATGCTGATCGGCGATCACCCCGAAACCGAGGGCGTGACCGAGGACATGCAGATCGCGCGGGCACGGTTCAACGTCGGCATCACCCAGGCCCGGCCGTCGGTCATGCTGGAGATCCTGGGCCAGCCCGGTGCCAACTACAGCCAGGACTGCCAGGGCATCACCAACCCGACCCTTCGCGCCAATGTCGAGACCCGCCAGATTGGCCCGATCCGGGTGACGATGCTGAAACCCGCGCTCGACAGCCTGGAACGGATCATGGCCCGGCTGCAGGCACAGGAACCCGACATCTATGCCAAGGTCGGCACCGCGGGCGCGCTCTGTGTGCGGTTCATCCGCGGATCGACCGTCGCCATCTCGAACCACTCGTGGGGCACCGCGATCGACCTGACACTGCAAGGCGAACTCGACGGTTTCGGCGACGGGGGCACGCAGTTCGGCCTGCTTCTGCTGGCAGAATTGTTCAACGACGAAGGATGGTTCTGGGGGGCCACCTTCGGGCGGGAAGATTCGATGCACTTCGAAGTCGGCGAGGAGGCGCTGCGGGCCTGGCGCGCGCAGGGGCTGATCTGACACGATGGCACGCGGGACGGCCAAGGCACGCTCCGGCCCCTTCGACGCGGCCGCCGCTCCGGTCTGGCGGTTTCTCGACGAACTCGACCAGCACGCCCGCGACGGCGAGCCAGAACTTGCCCGCCGGGCCGGTCAGGTTCTGGCCGACTTCGCCGAGGCGCTCTTGCGCGCGGGGATCAAGCCGCAGTCCATCCCCCCCGCGCGGTATGGCCTGGGCGTTCTGATCGACCAGCGCGTCCGCGCCCAGCGCAACCTGCGCCCGCAGGTCTGGGCCGCTGCAGCGCAGGTGCAGGTGTTCGACGGGCGCGACATGGGCCCCGATACGATCCGCCGGTTTCGCGATACCGCCCGCGGCGCGGGCGACGACTATGCCGACCTCGCCGCCTTTCTCGACAGTGTGCAGGCCCGCCTCGAAGACAAGCGCCGCGAAGGCCACAAACGAACGCGCTCGGGTTGGGGTGCCTGGGCCGCGACGGCGGTGGCCTGCCTTCTGGGGCTGATCGTCGCCTATGCCCTGGCGCTGGAACATCGGTTCCAGTCCAGGCTCTGGGCAGCATTCGAAGCCGAGCGGCTGGCCATCGGGCTGGACCTGCCGCGCGACGGGGCGGACCTTGTCGCACGGCTCGACTTGCTGGCAACCGCCCGCGACCGGGTTGCCACGGCAGCGGCGACCGGTCCCCTGGGGCGGATCATGGCCGTGCCGATGCTCGACAGCCGGGCACCAGCCGAGGCCGCCTTTGCGGCGGCATTGGCCGATCAGGTCCCGCCCGAAATGGCACGCCACCTTTCCGACGCGCTGGCGACCGAAGGTGACGGGCTGGCCACCTATGACACGCTTCGCGCGATGGCCGTGCTTGATGCGACCGCGCCGTGGTCGTCTGCCTGGCTGGCGGGGTGGATCGACGACCGTGAAGATGACCTTGGGCTACGCGGGCTCGATGCGCATGTCAGGCGACTGACGGCGCCGCCATCGGACCCGCCGGTGTGGGATCGTGACCTTCTGGACCAGGCGCGCGCCTTCGCCGCCGAGGTGCCGGAACCCGACCGCGCCTATCTGGAACTCGCCCGATCCGAAGGCGCCAGCGCCCTGCCCGACTGGACGGCGGGACAGGCAATCCCGTCCCTTCCGCAGGCCATGACCCGACGGTCGGGAACGCCGTTTTCCGAACCGATCGAGGGGCTGTTCACCGCCGCCGGCTGGGCCTACGCCCGCAACGAAGGCACTGGCACCGCCGTCCAGCGCGCGCGCGACCTGGCGCCCACTGTCCTCGGCACCAGTCCGCCGCCGCAGAACGACACGCCCGACCGGATGATGGACCGCCTGCAGACGGAAACGCTGGCGACGTGGAAGGCGTGGATGGCCGATCTGCGGGTCAAGCCCTTTGCCGACCGCGACGGGTCGATCCTGATCTCGGGCCTGCTTGCCCAGCGCGCCTCGCCCCTGTCGCTGTTGCTGAACGAGGTCTGGGTGCAGGTTGGCGGCACTGACCGGTCGCGGCCCTATCCCCTGCAACTGCGCATCGCGACCGAATTCGGACCGATGATCCAGTATGTCGAACAGGGCCGGCTGAACCAGATCGCCGCCCTGTTCGGCGCGCTGAACGTGGCCCTGGCATCCTTCGACTTCGATGACGATCGCGGCGCGGACCGGCTGATGGGGGTGCAGGACCGCGCACAATCGGTGGCGGCGCTGCAGACCGCGCCGCGCGTGGTGGTGCAGATCGTCGAGGACGTGCTGGCCCAGACCTCCGCCGCACAGACCTCGGCCATGGGCAACCCGCTGACCCGACGGTGGCAGACCGATGTCTATGCCCTCTGCAGGCAGGTGATGGACGGCACCTTCCCCTTCGCCCAAGGCCCCGATGCCGACATCGACGGCTTCGCGCAACTGTTCGCCCCCGGCGGCGCGGTGGACCGGTTCTACCGCACCCACGCCGAACGCTTCATCGACACGTCCGAAACGCCGTGGCGCTGGAAACCCGAGGCCCGGTTCCAGGGCCTGTCGCCCGACACCGCCGAGTTCTTCCAGCGCGCGGCAATCGTGGGGTCCGCCTTCTTCGACGCTGGCGGCGATCTGGGCGGGCCAATCACGCTGGCGGCCCTTGCCGAACGCGGGCAAGCCCTGATGGCAGTTGGCGGGCAGGCCGCCCCCGTACGCGCCACGGGCGAACCCGCCACGCTGCTCTGGCCCGGCCCGCAGCCGCAGGCGGGAGCGGAAGTCAGCTTCACGGACGGAGCGGCGCAGGCGCGGCTGACCGAATCCGGCGCGTGGGGCCTGATGCGGCTGATGGACGGCACCCGCCTGCGCCCGCGCGACGACGGCAGGCGGTTCCTTGTCGACCTGCGCGCCGATGCCGGGCGGCTGTTCCTTGAAATCGACTTCGACCGCACGCCGAACCCACTGGCCGCACGTCCGCTGCTGGCCGGCCTCGCCTGCCCACCTGCGCTGTGACCCGGCCGATGCCGCAGCGTCAAGATTTCCCGCACGTGCGGCCGAGTTGCGCTATGCTCGCCCCGACCCTGAACCGCACGCGCCGACGCGCCCGACCCGAAGGAGCCTGCACATGGCCGAAGACCGCGAGCTGACGATCACCACACCGCTCGGGCCGGACAAGCTGTTCTTCGCCGAACTGACCGGTACGGACGAGATCAGTCAGCCCTTCGCTTTCGACGTGATCATGGCCAGCGAGGACGTGGACATTGCGGTAGAAGACCTGCTGGGCAAGCCAGTCACCGTCAAGGTCGGGCGTGGCGCGGGGGTGCGGTTCATCTCGGGTCTCGTGGACGAGGCGCGCTTTGGCGAAATCCGCGAACGCTATGTCCGCTACCACGCCACCCTGCGCCCCGCCCTGTGGTTCCTGTCGAAGAGCACCGACAACCGCATCTTCCAGAACATGAGCGTTGTCGAGATCATCGAATCCGTGCTGGGCGACTATCCGGACGTGGTGTTCGAGAAGCGGCTGGAAGGCAGCTATCCGCAGCGCGACTATTGCGTGCAGTATGGCGAGACCGACCTCGACTTCATCCAGCGCCTGATGGAACACGAAGGCATCTGGTACTTCCACGAGTACGGCGACGGCAGCCATACCCTGATCCTGACCGACGCGCTGGCCAAGCTGAAGCCGGTCCCGAAGTTCGAGGAAGTGGCCTACCGGCACGACCCCAAGGCCGCCATGCGGACGGGCAAGTATCTTACGCGCTGGCACCGCGTTGCCTCGGTGCGTCCGGCGACACATACCCACACCGACTATGATTTCGAGAAGCCCGCCGCCGACCTGACGGCAAAGTCGGAAAACCCGCTGGGCCATCCGCAGGACAACGGCGAGCAGTATCACTACCCGGGCAACTACACCGACCTGTCGCGCGGCGACGACCTGGCCGTTCTGCGCCGGCACGAACACCAGTCTCCATGGCAGCGGATCGAGGCGGCAGGCACCGCGCAGGGCCTGTCCACCGGCTGCACCTTCAAGCTGACCGAATTCCCGCGCGCGGCCGAGAACGACGAATATGCCGTGCTGTCCATGACCTTCGACCTGTGGGATTCGAAATTCACCGGCACGACCGGTCGGGATGGCCCGAACTACGCCGTGCGGCTGGTGCTGACGCCGAAGTCCGTCGACTACCGCCCGCATCGCCGCACACCGAAACCGGTGATGAAGGGCCCCCAGACCGCAGTCGTGGTCGGTCCGGGCGGGGAAGAGATATATACTGACGAATATGCCCGGGTGAAGGTTCAGTTCCACTGGGACCGGCAGGGCGGCAAGGACGAGAATTCCAGCTGCTGGGTCCGCGTGTCCGCCGCTTGGGCCGGGGCGGGATGGGGGTTCATCCAGATCCCCCGCATCGGGCAGGAGGTGATCGTCGACTTCCTGGAAGGCGACCCCGACCAGCCCATCATCACCGGCCGCGTCTACAACGCCGCCCAGATGCCGCCCTACAGCCTGCCTGCGAACAAGACGCAGTCGGGCTGGAAATCGAACTCGTCGCTGGGCGGGGGCGGCTGGAACGAACTGCGCTTCGAGGACAAGAAAGGGTCGGAAGAGGTCTATTTCCAGGCCGAAAAGGACCACGTCGAACTGGTCAAGAACGACGAGACCCGCACGATCGGCCACGACTGGGTGGAAGACGTGGGCAACGACGCGACGCAGACCATCGGCAACGATCGCACCGAGACCGTGAAGAACAACAAGTTCACCACGGTCGAACAGAACCGCACGGTGAACATCGGCGTGAACGACACCGAAGACGTGGGCGCAAACCGCAGCCTGACGGTCGGCGGCAACGAGACCCGGCACGTCGTGGGCACCGCGAAAGAGGACATCGACGTCAACAACTTCGTCACCATCGGCCTGGCGCAGAAGCTGCTGGTCAAGGGCGGGCGGCAGAAGCAGATCGGCCTGGCCGAGATCAGCGCCATCGGTGGGATGCAGGGCGTCACGGTGGGCCTCAAGCGCGACATCAAGGTGGGGTCCACCCAGTCGCACTATGTCCAGTCGAATGACACCTACACGGTGAACGGCAACCAGACCGTGAACGTCAACAAGAACCAGGAGGTCAAGGTCAAGGGCGACCAGAGCTTCTGGATCGACGGCGACGGCACCTACATGATCACCGGCCCCGCCTTCTGGAACAGCGAAAAGGACGGCACCTTCAAGGCGGCGAAGAACGTCCTGATCGAGGCTGGCGACGCCATCGTCATCAAGACCGGCAAGGCCGCCATCAGCATGAAGAAGGACGGCACCATCACGATCGATGGCAAGGACATCACGATCAACGGATCGGGCAAGATCAACGTCAAGGCCTCGGGCGAGACGACGATCAAGGGATCAAAGATCAACCAGAACTGACCGCAGACCCCCTCAGTCGGCGGCCGCGAACAGCGCGGGCAGCGCCACCTCTGGTGCGCCCGGCACGCCGCCGCGCCGCCACAGCGACGGCACCGCAACTGCCCCCCCGCGCGCCGCCCGCGGCAAACCCACATCGGACAGTGCCGCGCCCAGTTCATCCGCGTCAATCACCCCGTCCACGGCATCCAGCGCCAGGTCCAGCGCGCCGTCCGCCCAGGCATCCACCCCGCGCACGTCCGCGCCCGACAGCGGCGCCACCAGCGCAAAGGGATATTGCCGCCCGGCACGGTCGACCGACGGAAGGATCAGCGCGGCCACGTCGCCGGCGGGTGTCGGGACAGCCGCGCGCAGCCCCCAGTCGGGCCAGCTGTCGGGGTCACGCGCGGCCTCTGCCAGATGCGCGGCCAGCCACCTGTCCAGCGCCGACCGTACCTCCGCCGTCAGGCCGCGCGCGATGAAGTCGCCAGCCGACGGCACCTTGCCGAACGCGCCCGCCATTCCATCGCCCACGCTCAGAACCCCTGCGGGCAGGCAAAACCCGAGAACATCGTCAGGTCGAACGGGTTTTCCACGCTGTTCGCACGCAACTCGAACTGCGCCGAATACCCCCCCGCCCCAAGTCCCAGCCGGAAGACCTCGGGCAGTTGCGTGGGCTGAAGCCGCGCCTTGCGGATCAGCCGCAGGAACGCCCAGGCGCCCACTTCAGAGGTGACGATCTCGGCCGACCCGTCCACCGGCGCGAAGGACAATGTCACCATCTGCGTGCCGCCCGGCCCCGGCCAGGTCATCGGCATCGGGGGGGCGGCTGCGTTGAAGTAGGTCAGGTTCTGCCCGTCCACGTTCAACGTCACCCGCGAGGCGTTGGCCGACAGGTCCTTCGGCTCCATCACGAAGGCCATGACCGGGCCCGCACCCCCCGGAAACAACGCATCCCGGATCGACCGGGCGTTTTCGAACGGGGTCAGCAGCGCGGGGTCCATCCCGAAATCGGCCCGCCAGTTCCAGGGACGCTGGGTGGTGTCGATGTAGGCCTGCAGCTGTTCGTCGGTGAACTTCGCCATGATTCCGCCCGGCCCGAACAGCCGCGCGAAATCGGCCATGTTCACGTCGATCGACGCCCCCTGGTCGAACGGATACCGCCCCCCCGTCGCCGAGGTGCAGAACGGCAGCACATCGGCCCGCAACCGCGCGTTCAGTTGCGACACGACGGCGGTGCGCGTGACGGCCATCGCCTCGCCCGCCAGCGCGCCCAGCCAGTCGTCGACCGGGTCGGGCATCCCCGTGGCCACCGTCGCGATGGCCCCGGTCAGTTGCGGCAACCCGCCCCGTGCCAACAGGGCGGCCTGGGGATCGGGGGTGGCGGCCACGGTCTGCAACTCGTTCGCCAGCGCCGTCAGCGCGGCCACTGCCTCGCCCAGCTTCGGGGGCTGGCCATCGATCTCCTCGACCATGCCGCGGATCGGCGCGAAGGCATCGGAGACCGGCGCGCCCTCGATCGCCGCCGCTGTTCCACCCGTTCCAAGGCTGGCAGCCAGACGCGAGCCCTGTTTGGCCAGCTTGCCTGCACGGCCCAGCCGGGACAGTGCCTTGTTGACCAGACCGGGCGGCGGCCCGCCCCCGGCGGCGGCTGCTTCCTCGGGCCGGGTCAGATGAGTTTCCGCCACCACGGCCACCAACAGCCGCTTCAGCGCGGAATCCTCGGACGACAGGTCGCGCAGGTTCTCGCGCGCCTGGGACAGTTCGGTAATCGGTGCCAGCCTCACGTCGCGCAGGAACCCGTTCCAACGGTCGATGAAGTCGTCATAGTAGAGTTTCGTGATATCGGCCTGCAGTTCGCCCACGCCGATATTCGCGCTTTCCACGCAGCCGCCGGCAAAGATCTCGCGGTCGAGCACGGCCTCGGCGGCGATTTCCGGGATCAGCGGCGCGATCACGTCATGAAAGCCGCGATAGGTGAAGGCACCGGGCAGCCCGACGCGCAGGGTCTGCCCCGACAGCCGCGTCAGCACCCGCGCGCCGTTCGGCCCTGCGAATTCCGCAGGGATCCATTGCGGCAGCGCGGTCACGTCCGGGTCCGACAACAGGTTGCGATAGGCCCGTTCCGACAGCGGAATGGTGCACACGGTTTCCAGCGCCTGCGCCAGCAGCGCGTTGTCGGGGTCGATGTAACGGTCGCCGTCGGTCGCGCGCCGCGCGATGGCAGCCAGCTGATGATCCAGCGCGGTCTGGTTCTCGACCGGGTTCAGGGGTGCCTGACCGCCCGAGAACCCCAACTCCCAGAAGGCCGAGACATATTCGGCATCGAAGGGCGCCTTGCCGGTGAACATCAGATACACCTTCAGGGCGTCGAACAGGTAATCCGGGTCGCGGATCTGCCGCCACATGGTGGCTTCCAGAAGGGCGACCATCCGCGGCTCCAGCACGTTGGACAGCACCCGATCGTAGGCGCGGCGCTGCGCCTCTTCCAGTTCGGGGGTCGCCGTCGGGCCCGTTGCCGTCAGCGCCCCGCCCGAGGTTTCAGACCGCGCCGACAGAACCTCGGTCGCAGCTTCCAGGGCCAGCGGAAGGTCCAGCGGGTCGGTCGGCGCCTGGCGCACGGCCACATTGGCCAGCCGTGCGTTCAACTGGGTGAACTGGCGTTCCTGATCGGCGATCAGGCCGGAATGGCGCAGGTAGGAAAACAGGAACAGCGCCGCCCCCAGCACCATGACCAGCGCCGCACCCGCCAGCGTGCCACGGAACACCCAGGCGCGGCGATCCTCGGCCCGGGGGTCAAAGGTGCCGAGGCCTGCCTCGGGAAAGATCAGTTCCGACAGCATGTTGCGCAGGAAGAACGACCGCTTCTCACCATGGCCGCGCCGCACGGGTTCGGGCGCGGGCAGTCCGAAGGTCGCCCCCATCGCGCCCACCATCCGGTCGATGGGGCTGCCTTCCTGCGTGGCCGAGGTGAAGTAGAACCCGCGCAGCCATGGGGCCTCTTCATAGCGGCTTTCGCCGAAAACCGTGTCGATCAGCAGCTTCATCGGCTGGGTCAGGCCGTCGAATTGCGCCGGAAAGCGGAACACCTCGCCGCGGGTCGCGGTGGGCAGATCGCCCGCGATGCGCTGGGTCAGGCGGCCCTCGACCTCCGCCTGAAGCGCGCGCAACTCGCGCTCGATCATGGTGCCATCGACGCGGGCATCGGTGGCCAGCGTCGCGCCCCAGACCTGTTCGCGCTGGCGTGTGGTCAGGTCGTCGAACATGGCGGTGAAGCCGGGGACCAGGTCCACCTTGGTAATCATCAGGTAGACCGGCAGCTGGATTTCCAGCTTTTCGCGCAACTCGGACAGGCGTTTGCGGATTTCCCGGCCGTGGGTGCGGATGACGCTGTCGCCCTGCATCAGTTCCTGCA
Organism: uncultured Rhodobacterales bacterium; assembly: GCA_964473055.1. GTDB lineage: Bacteria > Pseudomonadota > Alphaproteobacteria > Rhodobacterales > Rhodobacteraceae > UBA996. Next base: position 28,608 of record CAYYOE010000010.1, read on the forward strand.
CGCTCAGCGTCACGATCACCCCGTTCAGCGCGCGCCGCCCACGGTGCTTCTTCAGCAGCCCCAGGAACCCCTGCCATTCGGCGGAATCCACCTCGGCGTCCGACGCCTGTTCGGTGTAGCGTCCGGCGGTATCCACCAGCACCGCATCCTCGGTGAAGAACCAGTCGCAGTTGCGGGTGCCGCCCACGCCCTTGATGTCGTCGGACAGGTCGATCGGGAAATGCAGGCCGGATTGCTTCAGCGCGGTGGTCTTGCCGGTGCCGGGCGGGCCGATGATGACATACCAGGGCATGTCGCGCAGGAACTTGCGCTTGCCCAGCTTGGACTTGCCCAACTGGTCCAGCACGCCCGCGAACTTGGCCTGCACCTCGGCCACGTTGGCGTCGCCCGGCTGGCCCGGCTTGAGGGCCGGCGCGGTGGCCAGTTCGGTGACGAACATCCGGTTCGCCCGCGCCGACCGGATCTGGCGCACCAGCATCGTCAGCAGCCAGACGATCAGGATGACGCCGATCACGACGATCCGCGTCAATTCGTCCGCCAGCGGCGCCGCCTCGCCCAGTTTCAGGATCGGCCCGTAAACCCAGATCGCGAGGCACAGCAACGCCAGCCCGACAATCGTCCAGAACAGCCGGGAGATCAGGAACCCGAAGACCGACTTGATCACGCGCATCTGCCGTCAGACCTTCTTCTGGATCACGATTTCCACGCGGCGGTTCTTGGCCCGCCCGTCGCGCGTGGCGTTGTCGCCCACGGGTTCGTTGGCCGCGCGCCCTTCAAAGCGGATCAGGTCGGGCGGCACGCCGGCCGCGATCAGCAGGTCGGCCACGGTCTTTGCGCGCGCCTCGGACAGGCCCTGGTTCGACTGGAACGGGTTCGTCCGCTGCACGGGCACGCTGTCGGTGTGACCCAGCACCGTCACGCCGCCCACGATCTCGATATTCTCGGTGATCACGCGCGCCACCGATCGGATCAGCGGATCGTAGCCGTCGTTCAGTTCAGCCCGGGCCGACCGGAACACTTCGGGGTCGGTCGACTGGATCACCACAGTCGCCAGCGACACGCTTTCGCGGCCCGACAGGGCGGCGGCAGTGGCCGGGGGGGCCGCCGCGTTGATCAGCGGCAGCAGTTCCACCACCACGGGTTCGATCACGATGGGCGGCGGCGGATCGACCGTCTCGCGCACGGGGCGGAAGATCTCGGCGCGCTCGGTCGGTGGCAATGCGGTGGCCAGCGCATACAGCGCCTCGCCCCGCGACGACAACGACAGGCCCAGCGCGACATAGACCGCGGTCAGCACGCCGCCAGCCACCAGGCCGATGGACCACAGCGGCACGGCAAAGCGGCGGGGTTCGTCCGTCGCCTCGACCCCCTGCCAGTGCGGCGAAAGGTCGGCGTCCGCATCCAGCCGGGGCAACGCCCGCGCGGCCTGCGCGCGCAGCGTGGCAATGGCGCCCTCGCCCGCGGCGCCCTGCAGGCGATACCGCCCGCGAAAACCCATCGACAGGCACAGGAACGCCAGTTCCAGCAACTCCGGGTCGCGGTCGGGATAGCGCAGAAGTGCGTCGAAACGTTCAAAGAACCGTTCGCCCGCATCGACCTCGCCATACATCGTGGCGACCAGCGACTGCCGCGGCCAGGACGAATGCCCGCCCCAGGGCGTGTTCAGGGCGATGTCGTCCAGAAGCGCACCGACAAACCACGCGCCCTGGTCGGCCCGCTGCAACGGCACGCCTGCACCGACGGCGTTGTCGCGCGCATAGGTCAGGTTATCCAGAAGCCGCGCGCGCAGGGTTTCCGGATTCTCGGGCGCCCGCGCGCGTTCCAGTTCCGGGGCAAGCCCCAACAGGACGGCGAACGCCCCCACCAGCGGGTTGCGGTGCGCCCGCGCCTGCCGCATCCGTGCCGCAACCTCGGGCGCGCTGCCCAGATCCCGATTCTGGAAGGTGCCCGGCGCCTGCCGGTTTGCCGACACGGGGCGGATACGCGTACGGCCCGCGTCGTTGTCGAGGCCGAAGGGATCGTCCTTGGTCATGGCCTTCTCATCGGTTCACGGCGTAGGCGTCGATCAGCGGCTCGCGGTCCAGCTTGCCCGACACACCCAGCACGAAGCCCGGCGCATCGGCCAGCTTGGCCCAGTGCGGGCTGGTCCGGTCCAGTTCCAGGCACAGCCTTTCCCCGTCATAGGGGATCTCGCGCGGCTGGCTGTGCAGGGGCTTCAGGGGGATGCCCGGCAGCTTCGATTTCCACAGCGCGTCGAACTCGTCCGCCGCGCCGACCGTCGCCTGATCGACGAAGGCACGCCTGAGCAGCGCCTCGGACAGGTCGCCCCCCACCCGCAGCACGATCCGGCTGGTCTTGAGGATTTCGGGGTTGTCGATCCGCACCGTCCAGACGTTGTCGGAATGCCGCGCGACCTTCAGCGCGCGCGCCTTGGGTTCGACGTGACGCAAGGACAGGATCAGCGACCGCAGCGCCTCGGCCAGGGCGGCCATGGCGGGGGCGGGATCACGGTGGTCATAGGCCGGCAGCGGCGCAATTCGCCGGGACGACGCGCCGTAGGTCGCCATCCGGCCCGCAAGCCCCGCGAATTCCATGAAGAACTCGGACGGGTGGAACGTGTCCTGTTCCAGCATGTGCGCCACCCGCGGCCGCGCGGCATTGGCCAGTTCCAGGATCAAGAGGTTCTCGACCGACGCGCCCGCGCCGCCGAGGACCATCACGCCATGCGCCTCGGCGATGCGGTCAAGGCCAGTCAGGACCTCCTGCGCCAGCGACGCATACCAGGGGCTCGCCGAGGTGCACAGTGCAGGCGGCAGGAACCCCGGGGTCAGGGCCACCGACCCGTCCGCGTTCAGCCCGTCCACCTGCGCCACCGGCAGCGTCACATAACCGCCCGCATCCTCGCCCGGCAGCAACAGGCGCGGGGCCAGGCGCGCCACCTCGATTTCCTCAGGATCGGCACCGCCGCGGATCGTGTCCCGCGCGGTGACAAGCTCGCCCTTCAACCGAGCACCAGACGGCGGTGCGTGGTGCGGGTCGATGGTCGCCGCCCCCGCGCTTTCGGCCGGCACCGCCAGCGCCACCGTCCCGGCCTGCCCGGTCGCGATGGCAACGGGATCGACCGGATGAGTGGTGTCGGGCACACGGAACGGCGTGCCATCGGGCAGCACGCCGGATGCCTGGGTCAGCGCGATGCGCCCGGTCCCAATGGCCGCGCGGTCAAGGGCGAGTGTGCGGAAACCCCAGGCCTGCAACGGCTGGGCGGACAGCGCCGCGCGCACCATGCCTTCGGTCCAGCGGTCCTGCTGCTGGAAGTGCTGGGTGCGCAGGAACAGTCCTTCGGACCAGACGACGCGGTTCAAGTCGCTCATTCAGGTGCCTTTCCGGGCAGGGTCTGGCCTATGCCGCG
>CAYYOE010000011.1:0-29123 GCA_964473055.1 uncultured Rhodobacterales bacterium
GCTGCACGATGTAGAAGGACGAAGCGATCAGGGCGTTGCCGCCGAAGGCGAAGATGACCGCCGAGGTGTGCAGCGGTCGGAGCTTGCCGAAGTTCATGTAGCCCTGCGCCCATTCGAAGTTGAGGGCCGGAAAGGCAAGCTGGAAGGCGATCCAGGTTCCCACGAGGAACCCGACCACGCCCCAGAAGGCAGTTGCGACAACGCCCGCACGCACGACACCGTCCATGTAGCCGACCTCGGGGGTCGGCCTCGGCTCATCGATGCGACGGACTGTCCAGACGAACATCCCGCCGGCGACGAGCATGACGATGATGGCGTGGACCTGGTAGGCGAGGTCGCGCGCAAAGTTGGCGGCGATCGCGGCCAGCACCGCAATCACGCCCAGCGCGACCAGTTTGACATAATCCCACATCACTGCGTCCCTTCGTCTGTGTGTGCCCCCGCATCGCGACTCGCAGATCGGGCTCGGGGGTTCTTGGACTGGTAGCCGGTATGTGATGCGGCCGAGATGGCGGCCTTGATCCAAGTCAAAGGGATCGGCACATCGGATTGAGTAACGTCAAGGCGGCGCATCTGTCGCAGCCACATGATGGCGGCGCCGAGCAAGGGAGTGCAGAATCATGGCCTACAAGACAGTCCTGACCGTGTTGACCGACGAGGCCGCCGCGCAGTCGGCTCTGGAAGCGGGTGTTGTCGTCGCCCGGCGCGAGGCGGGGCACCTTGATGTCCTGTGCGTCGGCGTCGATCGCACCCAGACGGGCTACTATTACGCGGGAGCCAATGCCCTGATCCTGCAGGAGACGATCGACCGCGCCCAGAAGGATGCAGAGGCGCTGTCGGCCATGGCGGCGTCGCGGCTCAACCCCGAGGACGTCACCTGGTCGACCGAGACCGCCGTGGCGCAGATCGCGGGCCTGGCGCGGCTAGTCTCCGAACGCGCGCGGTTCGCCGACCTCGTGGTGCTTCCGAAGCCTTACGGCAAGGGCAAGAGCGTCGAGGACGAAGCGGTCCTCGAGGCGGCCCTCTTCGAAGGCAGCGCTCCCGTTCTCGTGGTGCCCGAGTCCGGACCCGGAGCACAGCCCCCGCGCCGGATCGTCATCGCCTGGAACGAAAGCGCCGAGGCGCTCTCGGCGGTGCGAAAGGCGATGCCTCTTCTGGTGCATGCCGACCTCGTGGACGTCGTCGTCGTCGATCCGCCCCACCACGGACCGGACCGGTCCGATCCGGGCGGTCGCCTGAGCCAGTTGATCGCGCGCCACGGTGCGCGCGTCGAGGTCAGCGTCGTCGCCCGGACGATGCCGCGCGTCTCGGACGTCATCCGCCGCCACGCAACCGACCGGCAGGCCGACCTGATCGTGATGGGTGCCTACGGCCACTCGCGCTTCCGCGAGGCGATCCTTGGCGGCGCGACCCGCAACATGCTGGAGCAGACCGAGATCCCGGTCCTCATGGCGCACTGAGCAGGGCCTGGACACCGCGGGGGGGCTGGAGGGCCTGCGCCCCCGCAATCTGTCAGACCAGAAAGCCGCCGTCGCTGTCGTCGCCGGTCTCATCCATCAGACGGGTGAAATCGGGCACGATGACGCGTCGCTTGCCCTCGAGTTCGATCACGCCCTCGAGCTTCAGCGCGGATATCTGGCGACTCACGGTCTCGAGCGTCAGGCCAAGATAGTCGGCCATGGCCTCGCGCGTCAGCGGCAGGTCGAAGGCGAACTTGCCCCGCATCGGGCCGTCTGCGACCTGGGCCTCGCGCCGCGCGATGATCGTGAGCAGGCTTGCGATCTTCTCGCGCGCGGTCTTGCGGCCCAGCAGCAGCATCCACTCCCGCGCCGCGTCGAGTTCGTCGAGAGTCATCTCAAGCAGACGCGCACTGATGTGGGGCGTGCGATCCATCATCTCCTCGAAGGGCTTGCGTCGGAAGCAGCACATGACGACAGGCGTCACCGCCTTGACGTCGTACGCGGCCCGTTCACGACCCGGGCGGCCGACGAAATCCGATGGCAGCAGCAGGCCGACCATCTGGGTCCGTCCGTCCTCCATGGTCTGGCTCAGGGTCGCGACGCCCGATACCACGGAGGCAACGAAGTCCATCCGGTCACCCGACCAGGCGATCGTCTGGCCCGGATCGAACGAACGGTAGTACTTGATTTCCTCAAGCCGCTCAAGTTCGTCCGACTCGCACCGCGCGCAGACGGCACGGTGGCGGATCGGGCACTCCCCACACTGCTTCGAGAAGGCGGCGTCTTGTACAGTCATGTGCCTCCTTCGTGGTTGATCCTGATCAATGACACCACGATTTTTCACCCTAACGGTATGCGAATGAGCAAGGTTACTCAACTCTCCCGGTTCGGTCTTTTTGACGCGCGGGTCCCGCGATACACAAGTTACCCGACCGCGCCGCACTTCGGCGGCGGCGTCGGTAGTGCCGAGTTTTCAAGCTGGATCAGGGCGATACCGGAAGGGCGCGACATTTCGCTCTATATCCACGTTCCGTTCTGCCGACGGCTGTGCTGGTTCTGCGCCTGTAGGACGCAGGGAACCCTCACCGGCGAGCCGGTTGCCGCCTATGTCGAGACCCTGAAAGCCGAAATCGCCCTGCTGGCGTCGATTCTCCCCTCCGGCGTGAAACTCGCGCGGCTCCATTGGGGCGGCGGGACGCCGACGATGATGTCACCGGGACAGATCCGCGATCTGGCGGGAACGATTCTCGCGGCGATCCCGCTCGGGCAGGACGCGGAATTCTCGGTCGAGATCGACCCCAACGAGATCGACGGGCCGCGGCTCGATGCGCTTGCCGAAGCGGGGATGAACCGCGCCTCGATCGGGGTGCAGGACTTCGATGAGGACATCCAGAAAATCATCGGCCGTGACCAGACTTACGAAGTCACGAAGGCAGCGGCGGACGGCCTGCGCGAGCGGGGGATCCGAAGCCTGAACGCCGACATCCTGTATGGCCTGCCGAAACAGTCGGCGACGCGCATGTCGGAGAGCGTGCAGAAGCTGCTGACACTCTCGCCCGACCGGGTCGCGCTGTACGGCTATGCGCATGTTCCCTGGATGGCGCGGCGGCAGAGCATGATCCCCTCCGACACGCTGCCCCGTCCGGAAGAACGGCTCGGCCTGTTCGAGACCGCGCGGCAGCTTTTCCTGTGGGACGGCTACGAGGAAATCGGCATCGACCACTTCGCCAGGCCCCATGATGGGCTGGCAGTGGCGCGGAAGGCGGGCACGCTGCGCCGGAATTTCCAGGGCTACACCGACGACCAGTCGCCCGCGCTTGTGGGACTCGGCGCCTCGGCGATCTCGCGGTTGCCGCAGGGCTACGCCCAGAACGTTTCGCCGACCGGCGAGTACACGCGGCTGGTACGGGCCGGGGAGTTTCCGATCCACCGTGGCCATGTGTTCTCGGCGGACGACCTGCTGCGCGGGCGGATGATCGAGGCGCTGATGTGCGATTTCCGCGTAGACGCCGCCGAGTTGATCCGCGATTGGGGTGCCGAAGCGGCAACGGTCGAGCGGCAGTTCCGCGACGCGGCCGAGCAGTTTCCGGGCATGGTGTCGCTTAGCGGAGGCGTGTTCGCGGTCCCCGAGCACGCGCGCCCGCTCACCCGGGTGATCGCGCGGGCCTTCGATGCCTACGACCTGTCGAAGGCAGGGCATTCCGCCGCAATCTGAAGCCTCACATCCGCCCGGTGCGCTCGCAGAGATCGAGGATTCGCGGCAGGCAGTCCTTGAGCGCATAGCGGGATTCGGCGGTCGCGCGAGCCGCCAATCGCAGTGGCGCAAGAGCCGCTGGGTTTGCAAGCGCCTCGATCAGTGTCGCCGACCAACCCTCGACGTCGAAGAAACCGACCAGCCGACCGTTCGCGCCATCCTCGATGACCTCGCGCACGGGGGCGGTGTCGGAAGCGACGACTGCGGCCCCCATCGCGAGGGCCTCGATCAGCGACCATGACAGGACGAAGGGATAGGTCAGGTAGGCGTGGACGCGGCTTGCCTGGATGAGGCCCACGAATGTCGGATAGGGCACGCGGCCCGTGAAGTGGACGCGGGACAGGTCGAGGCGGCCGTCGAGTTCCTTCAGGAGAACGTCTTTCCACGACCTGCCGCCGGGGGGCGCGCTGCCGTAGCTCACGCCGTCGCCGCCGACGATGACCACCTGCGCCTCGGGTCGTGCCGCCAGCACCGCGGGAAGCGCGCGCAGGAAGATGTGCGCGCCCCGGTAGGGTTCGATGTTGCGGTTCACGAAGGTCAGGAGTTCATCGCCTGCGCGAAAGGTGCGGCCCGACGGCAGGGTGACGGTTGCGCCGGGATCGGGGCGCAGCGCATCGGTGTCGGTGCCGTCGAACACCACTTCGATCAGCGCGCGGAAGCACGGCGGGAAGGTATCGGCCTGGAATCGCGTGGGTGCAAGCGCCGCCTGCGCCTCGGTCATCGCCTGCGCCATGTGGCTGCGCATCGCCAGCGTACGCAGGGCGCGCTGGAAATCGGGTGCCTGGAATTCGGGGTCGAAGTCGGAATCGTAGCCGTGGGCGTTGTACCAGAACTCGGCGTAGAGCAGCTGTCGCGCATCGGGCCAGACCTCGCGCAGAAAGAGCGTCTCGCCCCATCCGGGGTGCCCGAAGATCACGTCGGGGACGAAGCCGGTCTCGTCGCGCAGTTTCGCCGCCACCCGCGCTGCGGCGGCCCCGCGCGTGACCATCGCGGCGTGATGCCCGCCGAGCGGCGCCCCGGCGGCGACGATCTTCGCCCGGTCGGGTGCCTCGTAGCCGTAGCGCGCCGTGCGAGTGCCGATCTCGACCTTGTTCACCGCGTCGGTGATGACGGCGACTTCGTGGCCGCGGCGAACGAGGCCGGGGGCGACATGGCGGAACTGCCCGGGAAAATTCTGATGGACCAGCAGGACCCGCATCACCGGGTGCCGGCGGCTTCCACGACAGCCTGGTGGCCGAGCGCGGCGGCGAGAAGAGTGCGGGTATATTCGGTCTGCGGCGCCGAGAAAAGCGCGTCGGCCTCACCCTCCTCGACCACGTCTCCGTTCTGCATGACCATCACCCGGTGGCTCATCGCGCGGACCACCTTGAGGTCGTGGCTGATGAACAGGTAGGCCAGCCCGTTCTTCCGCTGGAGCGCGCGCAGCAGGTCCACGATCTGCACCTGCACGGTCATGTCGAGCGCCGAAGTCGGCTCGTCGAGCACGACGAGCCGGGGCTTGAGGATCATCGCGCGGGCGATGGCGATGCGCTGGCGCTGGCCACCCGAGAACTCGTGCGGATAGCGGTCCATCGTGGCCGGATCGAGGCCCACTTCGCGCAGGATGTCGGCCACCATCTGCCGCTTTTCGCGGCCGGGTTCCACGCCGTGGACACCAAGACCCTCGGCGACGATCTCGACGATGGACATGCGCGGCGAGAGGCTGCCGTAGGGGTCCTGGAACACGACCTGCATGTGGCTGCGCATCGGGCGAAGCTCGCGCGAACGCAGTCCCTGGATGTCGCGGCCCATGAACACGATCGGCCCCTGCGAGGAGATCAGGCGCAAGACGGCGAGCGCCAGCGTGGTCTTGCCCGAGCCGCTTTCGCCGACCACGCCCACGGTTTCCCCCGCGCGGATCGAGAGCGTTGCAGCGTTCACGGCCTTCACATGGCCGACCGTGGTGCGCAGGAGCCCGCGCTGGATCGGGAACCAGATGCGCAAGGCGTCGGTACGCACGATCTCTGACGCCCCTGCCGGCACCGGGTCGGGGCGACCAGTCGATTCCGCCGCGAGGAGCTTCTGCGTGTAGGGATGTTCGGGCGCGGCGAAGATGCGGGTGGTCGGGCCGGTCTCTACCACCTCGCCGTCCTTCATCACGGCCACCCGGTCGGCGATACGCCGGACGATGCCGAGGTCATGGGTGATGAACAGAAGGCTCATCCCCTCCGACTGCTTCAACTCCATCAGCAGGTCGAGGATCTGGGCCTGGATCGTGACGTCGAGCGCGGTGGTGGGTTCGTCCGCGATCAGCAGCTTCGGTCCGTTCGCGAGCGCCATGGCGATCATCACGCGCTGGCGCTGGCCGCCCGAAAGCTGGTGGGGGTACGCCCCGAGGCGGCTCTCGGCGTCGCGGATGCCGACCTTCAGGAGAAGTTCCAGCGTGCGCGCCCGCGCCGCGCTGCCGCTGAGGCCCTGATGCTCGGCCAGGCTCTCGCCGATCTGCTTCTCGATGGTGTGCAGCGGGTTCAGCGAAGTCATCGGCTCCTGGAAGATGAAGCTGATGTCGTTGCCGCGTACCCGTCGCAACTCGCGCTCGGACGCTCCGACCAGTTCGCGGCCCTCGAAAGTGATCGACCCCGTCACGGTCGCGGTATCGGGCAGGAGCGACACGGTGGCGAGCGCGGTCACCGACTTGCCCGAACCGGATTCGCCCACGATGGCCACCGTCTCGCCGGGGCCCACGTCGAACGACACGCTGCGCACGGCATGGACCGTGTTCCCTTCCTGCCGGAAGCGGATGTCGAGGTTGCGGGCGGAGAGGACGGGTGCGCTCACCGGAAGGTCTTTCGCGGGTCGAAGGCGTCGCGGATGCCCTCGAAGATGAACACCATGAGCGACAGCATGATCGCGAAGGTGAAGAAGGCGGTGAAGGCGAGCCAGGGCGCCTGAAGGTTCTGCTTGGCCTGGAGCGTGAGTTCCCCGAGCGAGGGGTAGGACGAGGGCAGGCCGAAGCCGAGGTAGTCGAGCGTGGCGAGGCTGCCGATTGCGCCGGTGATGATGAAAGGCAGGATCGTCAGGGTGGCGACCATCGCGTTCGGCAGCAGGTGGCGGAACATGATCGCCCAATTCGATACGCCCAGCGCGCGGGCGGCGCGCACATATTCGAAGTTGCGCGCCCGCAGGAACTCGGCCCTGACCACGCCCACGAGGCTCATCCAGCCGAATACGACCATCAGCCCCACAAGCAGCCAGAAGTTCATCTGCCAGATCGCGGACACGATGATGATGACGTAAAGCTGCGGGGTCGAGGACCAGATCTCGATGATGCGCTGGAAGATGAGGTCGATCGCGCCGCCGAAGAAGCCCTGCACCGCCCCGGCGACGACGCCGATGATCGAGGAAAGCAGCGTCACGATCAGCGCGAAGGCCACCGAGATGCGGAAACCGTAGATCACGCGGGCCACCACGTCGCGCGCGGTGTTGTCGGTGCCGAGCCAGTGGCTGGCGTCGGGCGCGGATGGCGCGGATCCCTGGATCCTGTTGATCGTCGTGTAGCTGTAGGGAACCAGCGGCCAGACCATCCAGCCCGTCTCGACAGGCTCGCCCGCCACGGTCCCGGTAGTGCGGGCCTCCTCCATCACGCCCTGCGGATCATCGAAGCATTCCTCGCGGCCGGCAGCCACGATCAGGCACTGCACCTCGGCATCGCGGTAGGCAGCCTCGGTCTGGAAATCGCCGCCGAACGCCGTCTCGGGGTAGAACTTCCAGACCGGAATGTGCAGCGCACCCTTGTGGCTGACGAGGATCGGCCGGTCGTTCGCGATCAGTTCGGCGCAGAGCGACAGACCGAACAGGATCGAGAACAGGATCAGCGACCAGTAGGCCCGGCGGTTTGACTTGAAGTTGCGCCAGCGGCGCTTGTTCAGGGGAGAGAGGCGGAACACGGCCGTCAGGTCTCCCGGCTCGCGAAGTCGATCCTCGGGTCGATCCAGACATAGACGAGGTCGGAGATGATCCCGATCACGAGGCCGACAAGGGCGAAGAAGTAGAGCGTGCCGAAGATCACCGGGTAGTCGCGGGCGATGGCGGCCTCGAAGGCAAGGCGACCCAGACCGTCGAGCGAGAAGATCGTCTCGATGATGAGCGATCCGCCGAAGAACACGGCAATGAAGAGACCGGGGAACCCAGCGACGACGATCAGCATGGCGTTGCGGAAGATGTGGCCGTAGAGCACGCGGCGCTCGCTCACGCCCTTGGCGCGTGCGGTTATCACGTATTGCTTGCGGATCTCGTCGAGGAACGAGTTCTTCGTCAGCAGCGTCAGCGTCGCGAAGGAGGCGATGGTCGAGGCGACCACGGGCAGCGTGATGTGCCAGAGGTAGTCCGCGATCTTGCCCCAGAGGCTGAGGCTCTCCCAGTTGTCCGAGGTCAGCCCGCGCAGCGGGAACCATTGCAGGTAGGACCCGCCGGCAAGAAGCACGAGGAGCAGGATCGCGAAGAGAAACCCCGGAATCGCATAGGCCACGATGATCAGGCCCGAGGTCCAGCTGTCGAACGGCGTCCCGTCGCGCACGGCCTTGCGGATCCCGAGCGGGATCGAGATCAGGTAGGCGATGAGCGTCGACCACAGGCCGAGCGTGATTGACACCGGCATCTTCTCGATCACGAGGTCGACCACCGAGATCGATCGGAAGTAGCTCTCGCCGAAGTCGAAGCGGATGTAGTTCCCCATCATCATGAGGAAGCGCTCGAGGGGAGGCTTGTCGAAGCCGAACTCGCGTTCAAGCTCGGCGATGAACTCAGGCGGAAGTCCCCGCGCGCCGAGGTAGCGGTCATCGGTGATGCCGCCGCCGCTCTGGGTCTGGAAGTCCTGGCCGCCGGTATCGCTGGTTCCGCCGGTAACACTCTGGAAGACGTCGCCCGCCCCTTCCATCCGCGCGAGGATCTGCTCGATCGGCCCGCCGGGCACGAATTGCGTGAGCGCGAAGTTCACGACCATGATCCCGATCAGCGTCGGGATCACGAGCAGCAACCGGCGGAGGATATAGGCGCCCAAGGCGGTTTTTTCCCTGACGTCAGAAGGCGCCGGAGGCGCGCAGCGCCTCGGCGGCCTCGGCGTCGTACCACCATAGCGTGAGTTCGCCAACGCCCAGCGGCGGCAGGTTCTCCGGGTGGCGATAGAAATCGTAGTAGGCCACCCAGGTGTTGGGGTTGTACCACAGCGGGATGTCGAACCCGACCGACCGCAGCGCCCGGTCGAGCGCGTGGACGCTGGTGCGCAACTCATCGAGCGTCTTGGCGTCGATCACGTGGCGGATCAGCAGGTCGATGCCGGGGTTGCGCAACCGCATCAGGTTTCGCGAGCTGTCGTCGGCGGTCTTGGAGGCGAACCACTGCTCCAGACCGATCGACGGTTCGAACGACATGTCGAAACCCTGGTTGGTCATGTCGAAGTCACCCGACCGGCGCCGTTCGATGTAGCGGGCGGTATCCATCCGCTCGAGGTTGGCCTTGATGCCGATGGCCGAGAGGTTCTCGATGAACGGGTTCACCAGCCGGTCGAACAGCGGGTTGAACTGGATCATGTTGAGCGTCAGCTCCTCGCCCCCCGCGTTGCGGCGGATGCCGTCGGCCCCGGCGCTCCAGCCCGCCTCGTCGAGAAGCTGGCTGGCGCGGCGCAGGCTGCCGCGCGAGGGGCGGTTGGTGCCGGCGTCCTGCGAGGGCGGCAGGGCCGCCTCCTCGGTGAGGATCGACGTGTCGAGCAGCCCCTGGTCGACGAGCGGCTTCAGCAGCGCGACCTCCGCCTCGGTTGGCGGGCCGGACGCTGCGAGGTCGGTGCCCGGCCAGAACGACACCGGGCGCTCGAAGAGGCCGTATTGCAGCGCCGCGTTCGTCCATTCGAAGTTGAACATCAGGCGCACCGCCTCACGGACACGCGGGTCCTGCCACTTCGGACGGTCGAGGTTGAAGATCCACGCCAGCCGGGTCTGCACATCGCCGCTGGGGATTTCGTCGCGCTTGACCCAGCCGCGCTGGACGCCCGGGAAATCGTAGCTCGTGGCCCAGTCAAGTGACGAGCTTTCGGTGCGAAAGGTGTAGGCGCCGGCCTTGAAGCCCTCCATGGCGGCGCTGGGGTCGCCGAAGTATTCCACCCGGATGCGGTCGAAGTTGTTCTGGCCCCGGCTGAAGGGGTGATCGCTGCCCCAATAGTCCGGGTTGCGGCGGTAGATGACCTGACGGTTGAAATCGAAGCTGTCCAGGACATAGGCTCCGGTCGACATGAACGGCTCCTTGCTGCTCTTGTCGAGCCGGACACCGTTCGCCTCGAACCAGGCCTTCGAGAACACGGGCGTGCCGCCGGCAAAGCCGATCCGGTCGCGCACCGGTGCGTCCTCGGTGAAACGGAAGGTGATCCTGTGGGGACCCTCGACTTCGACGGCCTCGATGAACCCCTCGACGATCCGGCGATACTCGAGGATGCCCTGCGTCTGGAACAGGTTGAAACTGTAGGCCACATCCTCGGCCGTCATCGGCGTTCCATCGGCGAAGGTCACGTCGTCGCGGAGGTTGAACGTGACCGAGGAGAGGTCGGCGGGGTATTCCAGCGTGGTGCAGAGCAGGCAATAAAGGCCATAGGGATCGTCGAGCGTGCTGGTCAGGATGCCCTCGCTGCCGATGGTGTTCAGCGCGGCGGGCGCGCCTTCGCGGGCATACTGGTTGAAGCTGTCGAAGTTGCCCTGTGACCAGATCGAGATCTCGCCGCCCTTGGGCGCATTGGGGTTGACGTAGTCGAGATGCGCGATGTCGGCCGCATACCGGAGCTCGCCGAAGTTGGAGAAGCCGTGTGAGACGGTCACGCCGTCCTGCGCGTACAGCGCCGAAGCGCAGAACAAGTTGGCCAGCAGGGCGATGGCACCCCGGCCCGAAGTCCTGATCCGCGGCTGGAGCGATCCGGTCTGGGTGGCGGCGGGCGCGGTGCGGGTCATGAAGCGTCTTCCCTTTCTTGGCCGAGCGGTCGCGGACATGCCGCATTAGCTAGGCTAGGCCCCGAGGGATCAAGTGTTCAAGTTGCGAATGCGTGAGCCGGGGCGGAACTGGCCATCGAACCACGAAGAAGGGCCGTCCCGGCGGGACGGCCCCTTGTCGTCCGCTCCGACGCGCCGACTGTCGACAGGTCAGCCGTCGGTCGTCGCGAGGTAGGCGATCAGGTTGGCGCGCTGAACCGGGTCGCGCATGCCGTTGTACGTCATCTTCGTGCCCGGTGCGTAGGTGCGCGGGCTGGCAAGAAAGGCGTCGAGGTTCTCGGGCGACCAGACATCGCCGGCCATGCCGGCGAGGACGTCGGAGTAGGCGAAGCCCTCGGAGGCGGACTTGGCCTTGCCGACGATCCCGTTGAGGTGTGGGCCGGTCCCATCGGACCCGTCGAGCTTGTGGCAAGCCTGGCACTGGCGCCACAGCCCCTCGCCCGCCGCAGAATCGGCCGCAGCGAACAATTCGGCGAAGGGCACGGCCTCTTCTGCCGGGGCGTCCTCGGCGCTTTCTTCCTCACCGGTGTCGATCCGGTAGGCTTGTTCCTCGCCGTATCCGTGGCCGCCGGAATGATAGACGATGTCTCCGGCCCAACCCAACAGCAGAAAGACGAGAAGGGCGCCGCAGAGCGAGCCGACAGTCTTGGTGAGCGTCATCGTGTCGAACATGTCGCGTTCCATCCAGTGCGGAAGTCGCAGGCTTCTAACCGCTTCCCCGTTGCATGTGCAAGGTGTAGTGGGCGCGACGAAACGACCAGTTAACGGCGCTGCCGCCGTTCAGAAATCGGGGGGAGGTCGCATGAGCGGCAAGATCGCATTCCAGGGCGAACCGGGTGCCTATTCGCACCAGGCCTGCCGAGAGGCGCGGCCCGACTTCGATCCCCTGCCCTGCGCCACCTTCGAAGAGGCGATCGAGGCGGTCCGGCGTGGCGATGCCGATCTTGCGATGCTGCCGGTCGAGAACACGACCTATGGCCGGGTCGCTGACATTCACCGCATCTTGCCTCAGTCGGGGCTGCACATCGTCGACGAGGCTTTCGTGCGGGTCCACATCAACCTTCTCGGCGTGCGCGGCGCGCGGCTCGACGGTGTGCGGCAAGCGCTGTGCCATCTCGTGCTGTTGCCGCAGTGCGGAGCGTTCCTGCGCGCGCACGGCATCAGCGGCTCGATTACAACGGACAACGCGCGCGCTGCCCGGGAAGTGGCCGAGCGGGGTGACCCCACGATCGCCGCGCTTGCCTCGGAACTCGCTGCGGATGTCTACGGGCTCGACATCCTCGCGCGCCACATCGAGGACACCGAGCACAACACCACGCGTTTCCTCATCATGTCGCGGACGCCGGACTACAAGCAGCGCGGCGGCAGCCGGATGATGACCACCTTCGTGTTCCGGGTGCGCAACATTCCCGCCGCGCTCTACAAGGCGCTCGGCGGCTTCGCGACCAATGGCGTCAACATGACCAAGCTCGAAAGCTACATGGTCGATGGGTCGTTCTCGGCCACCCAGTTCTATGCCGACATCGAGGGCCACCCCGACGACCGCAACGTCAAGCTCGCGCTCGAGGAACTCGACTACTTCACCTCCGAAGTGAAGCTTCTGGGGGTTTACCCGTCAGACCCGCGCCGCCGCTGAGGCCGCACCTGACGCGAGCGGTCCGCTTCAGCGAGGCACCGGCTTGCCGTGGCGTCCCTCGAGATCGCGCGCGAACCGCTCCACCCTCAGCTTGAACCGCTGGGTAAGCGTGCCCTTCGCAAGCCGCAGCGACTGGAGCATCAGCCGTGCCGTGATCGTCGTCGGGGTGAGGTCGAGATCGACCGTCAGCCGGGTGCGGCGCGGCGAAAGCTGCAACAGATCGAAACGCAGCACACCGTCGATTCCGCCGCTACGGCCGGTCGTCTCGATCCGGACCGGCGGCTCGGACCTGCTGATCTCGGACTGCAGGACGCGCTCCTTGCCGCGATAGCGGAACCGGATCGTCCACGCGCGCTCACCGGTTCGGCGCACGTCCGCCCCGCGGCGCAGCGCCATTCTTTCGAAGCCCTCGAAGTCACTCAGGGCGTCGAATACCGTTTCCGGCGGCAGGTCGATATCCTCGCGCGTGGTGAAACGCATGTCCCGGTCCCTTCCCCGGATGCCGTCCTGCCGTCAATCGAGCCGGTCTGCAAGCCAGCGCTCCAGCAGGAATCGCGCGATCGCGCCGGGCCGTGACGGTTTCACCTTCGGGTGCTGCCCGGCGAACACATCCAGCATCTCCTGTCGGGTCAGCCAGAGCGCGTCCTCCAGCTCGGCGGGGTCGAGCGTGATCTCACGGCCCTCCGCGCTGGCCCAGCAGCCGATCATCAGCGAAGCTGGAAAGGGCCAGGGCTGCGAGGCGAGGTAGCCCACTTCTCCCACCCGCACACCGGTCTCCTCGAAGACCTCCCGGCGGACTGCAGCCTCGATCGTCTCGCCCGGCTCGACGAAGCCTGCCAGCAGCGAATACATGCCCTCCGGCCAGAACGCCGACCGCCCTATCAGGACCGATTCGCCCTGCGTCACCAGCATGATCACCACCGGGTCGGTGCGCGGGAAGTGATGCGCCCCGCACGCCGGACAATCACGCTGCCAGCCGGCCTGCGCAGGCACCGACCGCGCACCGCACTTGGCGCAGAAGGCGTGGTTGCTGTGCCAGCCGGTCACGGCGCGGGCAGTCGCCAGAAGCTCGGCTTCGCGCGCGGAGAGCCGGATCATCACGCCGCGCAGTTCGGCGAAGCGGTGGTCGTGCGGCAACGCGGGATGCCGCTGCTCGGAAGCGTCGAAGAAGGTGCCCAGCGTCTCGGGTTCTTCCTCGGGGGACCAGGCGGAAATGTCGACGGCAAAGACGGCACGATCGGCATCGAGCCCGAGGAAGACCGGCGGCTCCAGCGCTTCCGCCAGCACCGCATGGCCGGGCGCCAGCCAGCCCGGCGCGTCGTCGGCAAGCAGCGGTTTGCCCCGCCAGACCGGAACGATCCGCGTGCCCGGGTCGGCCAGCAGGGCCGAGATCCGTTCCGGCGAGCCTCTGAGCGCGGCGGCCCGGTCCAGACCCGACCCGCCGAATGTCACCTCTTCCGCACCACGCATGTCCAACCTCCGCTGCCGCGCCGGACACTCGCATGGGCGGAGACCCGACCGCAACGGCGCTGCTGGGGCGGTTTCCCCTGCGTCATATGTGGCCATTCGGCATCAGGTTACTCCTGACGGCAATTGCAACCGGAAGGCGACTCGTCCCGCCGGAATTGTCGCCTTAGCGTCGACGATGTGTCATAGTGCCCCGATAGCCTCAGCCATCACGGGGGCCGATTGCATGACTGGACTGGGGAACATCGCCATGGGTCGTCGGGAATTCCTTGTTGGGGGTCTTGCCGGAGCGGGCATGATCGCACTCCATCCGTTCTCGGCCCGCGCGCAGTCGAACCAGGCGCACCTGCGGCTGATGGAAACGACCGACCTGCATGTCCATGTCTTTCCCTACGACTATTACGCGGACCGCCCGATCGACACGGTGGGACTGTCGCGCGTGACTTCCATCGTACGGGACATCCGGGCCGAGGCCACGAATTCGCTCCTGCTCGACAACGGCGACTTCCTCCAGGGCAACCCTATGGGCGATTACATCGCCTACGAGCGGGGCATGAAGGAGGGAGACATGCACCCGATCGTCACCGCGATGAACGCGGTGGGATTCGATGGGTCGACGCTCGGCAACCACGAGTTCAACTATGGCCTCGACTTCCTGATGAAGTCGCTTGCCGGCGCTGGCTTTCCAGTGGTCTCCGCGAACGTGGTCAAGACGCTGGGCGCCGACCCGACGAAAGACGAGACGCTTGTCCCGCCCTACGCCATCCTCGATCGAGAGATCGTCATGGGCGACGGCACGGCGCACCCGATCCGCATCGGCCTGATCGGCTTCGTGCCGCCCCAGATCATGCTGTGGGACCGCAAGCATCTGGAAGGCAGCGTCACAACCCGCGACATCGTGGCGGCGGCGCAGGCCTGGGTGCCGCAGATGAAGGAAGAGGGCTGCGACATCATCGTGGCGCTCAGCCATTCCGGGATCGGTCCGGCCGACTGGACGGAGGGCATGGAGAACGCATCCGTCCCGCTCGCGCTTGTCGAGGGCATCGACGCGCTGATGACCGGGCACCTGCACCTGGTGTTCCCCGGCCCCTCCTTCGAGGGTATTCCCGGCGTCGACAATGCCGCCGGCACGATCCACGGCAAGCCCGCGGTCATGGGCGGGTTCTGGGGCTCGCACATGGGGATGGTGGACCTTCTCCTCGAAAAGTCGGGCAATTCCTGGCGGATCATCGGCCACATGTCGGAGAACCGGCCAATCTTCGAGCGCAAGGAAGACCGCAGCATCGCCCCACTTGTCGAGGACGACGCCGAGGTGATCGCGGCGGTGCAGCAGGTGCACGACGAGACACTCGCCTATGTCCGACGCGCGGTCGGCAAGACGGCGGCGCCGCTCTACTCCTATTTCTCGCTCGTGGCCGACGATCCCTCGGTGCAGATCGTCTCGATCGCGCAGACCTGGTACATCGCCGAGATGATGAAGGGCACGCCCCATGAAGGGCTGCCGATCCTGTCGGCCGCCGCACCCTTCAAGGCCGGCGGCAGGGGTGGGCCGGAGTACTTCACCGATGTGCCGGTGGGCGACGTGGCCATCAAGAACGTGGCCGACCTCTATCTCTACCCCAACACGATCCGTGCGGTGAAGGTAACTGGCGCGCAGCTCAAGGACTGGCTCGAACGCTCGGCCGGGATCTTCAACCAGATCGTGCCGGGCCAGGCCGACCAGCCGCTGATCAACCCCGAGTTCCCGTCCTACAACTATGACGTGATCGACGGTGTCACTTACCAGATCGACCTCAGCCAGCCTTCGAAATTCGACCCCAAGGGCGCGCCCCTGAACGAGGGTGCGAACCGGATCGTCAACCTCGCGTTCAACGGCCTGGCGGTCGACCCTGGCGAGGAGTTCGTGGTGGCCACCAACAACTACCGCGCCTCAGGCGGCGGCGACTTCCCCGGGGCCAAGGGCGATACGATCATCTTCGAGGGCCCCGACACCAACCGCGACATCATCGTGCGCTACATCGTGGAGCAAGGCACGATCAACCCGGCGGCCGACGGCAACTGGACCTTCGCGCCCATGCCGGGAACGACGGTGCTGTTCGACACCGGACCGAAGGCGGCGGACTACGTGACGGACGTCAAGGGCGTCGCGATCGAGGCCGCCGGCGAAGGTGCCGACGGTTTCGCCCGCTTCCGCATCGCGCTCTGATCGGATAGGGCTCCGGCGCAGACCTAGCGCCGGGACCCGTTTCATGACCTTCGCCGCCGTCATCTTCGACCTCGACGGGACACTTCTCGACACCGAAAGGCTGATCCTCGAGGCGGGCGAGGAGGCTCTTGCGTCGGTCGGCTTCGATCTCGAGCCCGGCTTCCTCAGGTCGCTCATCGGCATCCAGGCGGACGCCGGGCGCACGATCCTGCAAGGCCGCCTTGGCGCGCAAGTCGACCTGGTGCCCTTCGAGGCCGCCTGGGAGAGTGCCGTCCACCAGCGCTATGCCGGGGGGATCCCTCTGATGTCGGGCGTCACCGAACTCCTCGACCGGATCGCGCCCCTGCCTCGGGCCGTCGCCACCAACAGCGCAACCGACAGCGCGCTGCACAAGCTCGAGAGATCGGGGCTGCTGGGCCATTTCCCGCATGTCGTCGGCTTCGACGTCGTGGAGCGGCCCAAGCCTGCTCCGGACGTCTTCCTCGAGGCCGCGCGCCGCGTCGGGGTTCACCCGGGCCGCTGCATCGCCTTCGAGGACAGCGACACCGGCGTCGCCGCCGCGCTCGCCGCGGGAATGACGGTCGTTCAGGTCCCCGACATGCACCACTCGGGCGAAGCGGGCGCGCATCATATTGCCGAGACGTTGCTCGACGGCGCCCGGGCCGCAGGGCTGATCTAGGTAGGACCGATCTAGACGAGGCTTGCAACTCTGCGGGGCGCAAGCAGGAACGGTGCGATGATGCCACAGGTATCCGCCAGCGGCATCAGGCAGCCCGGCACCTCGAGCCCGATGACGTCGCGCATGAATTCGGCGCGCTTCAGCACCCGCGTCGCCACCGCAGGGTGCGCTTCGATCAGCGCCTCGGTAAGGTCGGCGTCGGCGATGACATATCCATCCTCCATCCGCGTGCTGCCGTGGACCGGGTGATCGGGGATCACGTCGCTCTGCAGGGCCATGCCCGACCGCAGGGGCAGCTCCGAGCCGGGGAAGATCGGCGAGGAGATCCACTCGTCGGTCCCTATCAGGTGTCCAGGGTTAAGGGCCACGCCGAAGCCCGGCAGTGCCGCATCCATCGCCGCCTGCACCGCGCCGCCGGTGACGCCCGGCCGCATCATCGCGCACCAGCGCGACATGGCGGCAAGGTAGGGCGCGACGAAGCCGGCCAGATGGCCTCGTGCCGCGGCGGGCAGATCGTCCTCGCCCTCGGCCACCCACCCCGCCCGGCAGACGTTCGACCCCCAGTGGCAGACGTTGAAGGAGATCGGATGGCCACGCGCGACCACCTCGCCCACCGGCCCTGTCAGGCCGTGACGCGCCATGCCCGCCGTGGCGAAAGTGAGGTGGCAACCCAGCGGCAGCCCTCCGATCTGCCCCTCGGCGACCGCCTCGAAGTCGGTCATTCCCACGCGCAGGGCGAAAGCGATGCGGCGCACCGCGCCGGCCGCCATCTGGTTCGCGAACTCGAGCCGCGCGATGTCGTCGGGACCGACCGTGCAGCGCAGGCCGTGGCCGGGGTCCATGAACATCTCGCCTGCGTTCACGACCTCGCCGCCGATCTGGCGCAGCAGGTCGGCGATCACCGAGGGCAGGTCGAGCGCGTGGTCCGGGTCGTCGACCTCGTCGTCCCCCCAGTACTTCCAACCCGCAGCGCCGATCCGCCCTCCCTTCGGCAGCGCCCGCGCAAGGATCGCGTCGAGCCGCTCCGACCCGCGCGGCTGCGACAGGAGCGACAGCGAGGCGCAATGCACCACCGCGATGTCGCCCGCCGCGACGGCTGGCGAGGTGGCGGTGTAGGTGAGGCACTCGTTGCCCGCAATCAGGAGCGGCGCCCCCTCGGGCCAGATCACCATCAGCGCCTCCTCGAAACGCGGATCGAACCCGCTGGCCCAGAGGAGGTTCGCGGAATGCTCACGGTCGCCGTAGAGTACGAGTGCATCGAGGCCTCGCCGTCCCATGCCGTCCCGTATCGCCGCCAGCCGCGCCGCCAGTTCGCCCCGGCCGATACGCGGCGGAACGGCTGGCGTGCCGAAGTCGGGCCAGTCAATCTCGATCAGGCGGTGGTCAACCATGCCGGGGATCCTTGCGAGGGTTTGCAGCAGCCTACGTGCGAGCTGGGCATCTGTCATCGGGGTGTCACGCGGGCGTTCTCCGGGCGGCAGCTTCACTCGATGCCACATTTCCGGGCAAACGCCCGACATCCGCCGCCCGGTCATTGGGCAAACGTCGCTTGACCGGACATGTCCTGGCTGTTTCGATGGTTCCCCATGGGCGAGACGCCCAGTTTCGCGACGATGACGTGACCTGGTTCCGGAGGACGAGACCCATGCTCCTTGCCCGCACTGCCACCTTTGCCGCCGCGCTGTTTGCCGCAGGCGCCGTGACAGCCGAAATGACGCCCGTGCCCTTCGCACTCGATTGGAAGTTCGAAGGCCCTTCCGCCGCCTACTTCGCCGCCATCGACAACGGCCACTTCGCCGCCGAGGGGCTCGACGTGACCATCGAGGCCGGCGACGGATCGGTCGGCACCATCCCCAAGATCGCGACCGGCGCCTTCCCCATGGGCTTCGGCGACATCAACACCGTCATCAAGTTCCTCGACCAGAACCCCGGCGCGCCCGTCACCGCAGTCATGATCATTTACGACAAGCCCGCTTTCGCGATCATCGGCCGCAAGTCGCAGGGCGTCGAGGCGCCCAAGGACCTCGAGGGCCGCATCCTCGGAGCCCCGCCGCCTGACGGCGCCTGGGCGCAGTTTCCGGCCTTCGCCAGCGCCAACGGCATCGACAGCTCGAAGATCACCGTCGAACCCGTGGGCTTCCCGACGCGCGAGCCAATGCTGGCCGAAGGCAAGGTCGACGCCATCGCAGGCTTTTCGTTCTCGGCCGTCCTGAACCTCAAGCGCCTGGGCGTGCCCGAGGACGATATCGTCAACATCCTGATGGCTGACCACGGCCTCGCGCTCTATGGCAATGCCGTGCTGGTGAACACCGAGTGGGCCGAAGCCAACCCCGAGAAGGTGACGGGCTTCCTCCGGGCGGTCGGCAAGGGCTGGCAGGATGTGATCTCGGACCCGGCGGCGGGAATCGACGCGCTGATGTCGCGCAACCCGGCGGCCGACAAGGACCTCGAGACCGAGCGGCTTCAGATGTCGATTGCCCAGAACGTGTTCACCGACTGGGTGAAGGCGAACGGGATCGGCAACATCGACCCTGCGCGGATGGAAAAGGCGATCTCGCAAATCGGCGAAACCTACACCTTCGTCAACGCACCCGATGCGAGCCTCTATTTCACCGACAAGTACCTGCCGACCGATGGCAGCCTGATGCTGAAGTGACGGACTGAACGGCTGCAGGCGCCCCGGGGTCTGCACTCCGGGGCGTTGCAATGGGGGCGGGCACATGGCGAACATCGTCGAGATCAAGGGCGTCACGCACGCCTACCCGACGCCGAAGGGTCCGCTGCCTGTGCTGCGGGACCTCTCCATTGCGATCCCGGAGGGCGAGTTCTGCGCCGTCGTCGGGCCGTCGGGCTGCGGCAAGTCCACGCTGACCCGGCTGATCGCGGGGCTGATGAAACCGGATACGGGCGAGGTCTGGCTGCACGGCGAGAAGGTGAAGGGCCCGCGCAAGACCGTTGGCATGGCGTTCCAGAACCCGGTCCTGCTCGAATGGCGGACGATCCTGCAGAACGTGATCCTGCCGCTCGAGATCGTCGCGGCTTCGATGCCCCGGCGGCAGAAGGAGGACCGTGCGCGGGAGCTTCTGGCGCTCGTCGGCCTCGCTGGATTCGAGGACAAGCGCCCCTCCGAGCTCTCGGGCGGAATGCGGCAGCGTGCCTCGCTCTGCCGCGCCATCGTCCACAAGCCCGACATCCTGATCCTCGACGAACCCTTCGGCGCGCTCGACGCCTTCACCCGCGAGGACCTCTGGCAAATCATGCACGGGCTCCGACGCGAAGAGCCGTTCACCGCGCTACTCATCACCCACGACCTTCGCGAATCGATCTTCCTCGCCGACGAGGTCGTGGTCCTGTCGGGTCGCCCGGCCACGGCGCAGTACCGCATGGCTGTGCCCGGCGGCACCGGACGCACGCTCGACGACCTCTACACGCCCGATGCGGCCGAGCGGCTGAACATCCTGCGCCACCAGATCGAGATCGCGCAGGGCCGGGCGCAGGAGGCCGCGGCATGACTCTGCAGAAGGTGCTCGTGCCTCTGCTCGCGGTGGGTGTGTTCGTGGGGCTGTGGGAATTTCTGGTCTGGGTGAACGGCTGGCCGAACTACGTGATGGCCTCGCCGTCCGACCTGGGGCCAGCCTACAGCCGGTACTGGACGCTCTTCGTCAAGGGCAGCTGGGATACGCTCTGGCGCACCGTCGCAGGGCTGGCGCTCGCCGTGGTCTTCGGCACGCTGATCGGAATGGTCATGGGGTTCAGCCGGGTGATGCGCGATGCGCTCTATCCGCTGCTGGTCGGATTCAACGCGATCCCGAAAGCGACGGTCGTGCCCATCATCTCGCTGATGTTCGTCGGCCAGCACGACTTCAACACCGTGCTCATGGCCTTCATGATCTCGTTCTTCCCCATCGCGGTTTCGGTCGGTATCGGCCTGTCGACGCTGGAACCGGAGTATCGCGATATCCTGCGGTCGCTGGGTGCGTCGAAGGTCACGATCTTCTGGAAGATCGCGCTTCCCAAGACGCTGCCGGAGTTCTTCGGCGCGCTGAAGGTGGCGGTGACGCTGGCCTTCATCGGGACCAACCTCGTCGAGATCATCAGCCCTCATGGCCGTGGCCTGGGCGCGCTGTTCGATTCCGGGCGGACGAACTCCGACTATCCGCTCATGTTCGCGGTTCTGATCGCGCTCGCGGTCCTCGGCATCCTACTCTACTACATCGTGGTCGCGCTCGAGCGCGTCTTCGCCGGCTGGGCCGAACGCGGCCCGAGTTGACGCAGGATGCCGGATGTCTACGCGGCGGGCGCCATGTCGCGCCTGTGGGCGTGGCGGTGGAGAATCTCCACGAGTTCGGGCTTGCGGAATGGCTTGGACAGGTGCCCGTCCATCCCGGCCTCGGTATACATCGCCACCTGGTGCGGCATCGCGTTGGCCGACAGCGAGTAGATCGGCACCGGAGTCCGGTCCCACTCCCGTTCGTAGCCGCGGATAACGGCGGCGGCCTCGGTGCCGGTCATCTCGGGCATCTGGATGTCCATCAGGATCAAGTCGATCCCCCCCTTCTTCCAGCGTTCGACAGCTTCGCGACCGTTGACTGCAAGCTCGACCGAAGCCACGAGCGGGCGCAACATGCGCTGCAGGATCATCTGGTTCGTCGCGTTGTCTTCCACGATGAGCAGATGGATATCGAGGGGATCGGGGCGATCCGCCTGGGATGCCGGCGCCTGGACCGGAGCGGAAACGGGGGCGGCGCGCGCGGCGACAGCCCGCAGCGGCAGGTCCACCTTCACCGTGGTGCCTGCCCCGAGTTCGCTGGTGACTTCAATCGTGCCCTGCATGAGGGTCACGATATTGCGCGAGATCGTAAGCCCGAGGCCGGTTCCGCCGAAACGGCGGGTATCGGAGACATCCGATTGCACGAAAGCCTCGAAGACCTTCTCGACCTTCTCCGGAGGGATGCCGATCCCGGTGTCGCGCACCTTGAGCAGGAGCCGCGTGCCGCCGTCCGGGTCGACAGCGGGCTCGAGAGACACAACGACCTCGCCACGCTCGGTGAACTTGACGGCATTGGACGCCAGGTTGAGCAAGACCTGGCGGAGCCGGAGCGGATCGCCGATCAGACCGCCGGGCAGTTCGTCCGAAATGACGAGGCGCAGGCCGATACTCTTCTGCTCGGCGGCCTTGCGCATCATGGCGATCGTCTGATCGAAGAAGCCGTGCAGGTCGATCTCCTGTTCCTCGAGGTCCATCCGGCCCGCCTCGATCTTGGCGAGATCTAGAACCTCGTTCACGATGGAGAGCAGGTGTTCGGCCGAGGCAGACACGGTATCGAGCAGACGCCGCTGATCCTTGTCGATCGGCGTGTCCCGCAGGAGTTCGGCCGCCCCGATCACCCCGTTCAGGGGGGTGCGGATTTCGTGGCTCATGTTGGCAAGAAAGGCGGTCTTGGTCTCGCTGGCGATGTTCGCCGCGGCGAGCAGCACCCGTTCGCGTCGTCGCGCGAGGTCTGACAGCACGAGTTCGAGGGCGAGATACCCCACCCCCACCAGAACGACGAGGCCGATCAGCAGCTCGAAGGTGCGCTGTTGGCCGGGTAGGGCGCCGCTCACGAGATGAAAGAACTGTTCGCGGTTCAGCGTGAACAGGCTGCTCCACGTCTGCCGCATCCGGACGGCCAGCGACTCGGCGGTTTCGATCATCGGCCTGAGCTCTTCCGGCGTCAGGGGTGCGTCGCCGAAGATCTGCGGCTCGATCTCCTCAAGGAACCGGTAGTAGTCCCGTTCGAGCTCCTGGATACCTATGGACTCGATCAGTTCGGGAAACTTGAGCGCACCGACCCGGCTCCAGAGTAGCTCGAAGGCGAGCGCCAGGTCCTCGCGGTCGCCCTGCTCGGCCTTGTGCACGTAGAGTTGGAGCGTGAATTTCCGGGTCTCGTTCAGCAGTTCGCTGAATGTCCAGGCGTTGTCCATGATGGCATGGCCGAACTGCGCCTCCTGATGCCGCACACCCGCCCTCTGGTTCTGCAGTTCCCAAAGGACGAAGAACAGCATCAGCCCCACGATGATGCATCGCAGGACCGTGCTGTTGCGCAGGGGGCAGGACGCACAGAACATCAGCGGAAGGCGACTTCCCGGAGCTGCCAGATCATGAAGCGATCGAAACGCTCGGGCGCGGCGGCAACTTCCTCGCCAGGGTAGATGACCCAGATCGGCCCCTTGTCACGCACCCGCATCGGCTCGCCATTGCGGTCAAGCGCGAAGAAGACGTCGTGTCGTTCGGCGTGTTCGACCGGGATCTCCACGCGATAGTCGTTGAGCGCGACGGCATCCATGATCGAGCCTTCCGCTCCTGTCACCTCGATCAGCCGGGCCATCGAGATGCCGGAGAACTCCTGCTCACCCTCGGTGAAAGGGGTCAGGGTCCGGATCGTCTCCCAGCCCGCGCGTTCCACCATTGCGCGGTCCAATTCGATCGATGTGCCATCCGCGAGGTTGACGACCAGGAGCACCTGGCCCGTGGGCGTGCCGAGATCGGCAGCTTGTCCGGCCCATAGCGGGACGGCGAGGAAGGCCGAGACGGCCAGAGCGAGAGCGTTCAGGAATCGCATGTGAAGCCTCCGGTTGAGTTCCCGGAAGCTCTACCGCTCCATCCTTACCAAAGGGCTATCCTCTTTGGCGTGCCCTTGCGCGACTCGGTCGCTCCGACTATGTGACACGATGAGAGGTTGGCGCGGGCAGGCGCCTCGCCAACCCGGTCAGATCCGGAAGGAAGCAGCCGTAACGAGCCCCGCTTGGGTCGTTGTCCAGCCTCTCACCCGTTCCGATTGCCGCGAAGGGAGGATACAGATGACTGTCGTTCATCCCCTCCGGGCGGGAGTGCGCTGAGGCCCTGCGGGGCCTGACCGCCGTTCCCTTGCCCGACGAGTTCGCCCGCGCGTCCGTGTGATGGACCCGCAGGGGTATCTTCGTGTCTTGCATGGGACGGATCCTTTGGACAATTTCCCTACCTCCGCCGGCCTCGGCTGGTCTGCATTCTTCCTCTCGCAACTCGCGCTTTGCGAGATTTCCCTCACCCCTGCCCGCGTTGCCGCAGTGCACCGTGACCGGCTCGACCTGCTGTCGGCTAAAGGGCCACTGTCACTCAGTCCGGGGCACGGCGCGCCGACCGGAACGTTTGCAGTCGGAGACTGGGTGCTGACAGATGCCGGCCGCCTCGTGCGGCGGCTCGACCGGAGGTCGCTGCTGGCGCGGCGTGCCGCCGGAACCGGTTCCGACGAGCAGCTGATTGCGGCCAACGTCGATACGCTTTTCGTCACCACCTCATGCAACGCCGATTTCAATCCTGCCCGGATCGAGCGCTACCTGGCCCTCGCAGCCGAGGCCGGGACCGAGGCGGTGATCGTCCTGACCAAGGCCGACCTGGTGGCCGGGGACAGGAACCATGCGCGGACGGCGGAACGGCTGGCACGCGGGATCGTGGTGGTGGAGATCGACGCGCGCGATCCCGACGCGGCGGCGCAGCTCGCGCCGTGGTGCAAGTCGGGGCAGACAGTAGCGCTTGTCGGTTCGTCGGGGGTGGGCAAGACCACCCTCGCGAACGCGCTGACCGGCCGGCAGGACGACACCGCCGCCATTCGCGAGGACGACGCCAAGGGCCGCCACACCACGACCTTCCGTGCGCTCCGGCCGCTCGCGGCCGGTGGCTGGCTGATCGACACGCCGGGCATGCGCGAGTTGCGGCTGACCGACGTGGCGGATGGCATCGACGCTGTGTTCGGCGACGTCACTGAACTCGCGGCCCGCTGCCGCTTCCGCGACTGCGCCCACGGGGCCGAGCCCGGATGCGCGGTGCGCACGGCGATAGAGGAGGGGCGGCTCGATCCCGGCCGCCTGCGCAGGTGGGAGAAGCTTCGGCGCGAAGACCGGATGAACTCGGAGACGCTGGCCGAGGCGCGCGCGCGCAGCAAGGCGTTCGGCAAGCAGGTCCGGCAGGCGATGGCGCGGAAGGACGGGGCTCGGGGCGATAGCGGCTGATGGCCGGGTATCGCGGCCCCTATCGGGCGGCGGCGCCTGCCCAGGCGTATTGACCGGCCGTCTCCACGGCACAGGGCCGGACCGACCGAAGGCGCCCCAGTGCTGCCTCCGGCGCCTCGCCCATGTCGACCATGAGGCGCAGCAGCGCCATGCCGGACCGCCCGCATCCGCCGTAGCAATGGGCAAGAACGCCCCCGCCTGCCCTGAGGACCGCCTGCGCCTCGGCCGAGACGATGGGCCAGAGCGCTTCGACCGATGCCGAAGGCGTTCGGAAGTCGCTGACGGGAAGGTGTCGCCACTTCACGCCCGCCGCCGAAAGGTCACCCGGCAACCGCTCGGCCCCGCCGACTTCCAGTTCGGCCTCGGTGGTCATTGTGAAGACAAGCGCTGGCTTCCACGCCATGACTTGCAGCAGATCATCGGCGTAGTCGCCCCAGCGGCCCGGGAGCGGACAGATGCCGATTCGCCCCAGGGCGAGCGGCAGATCAGAAATCTCGAACACCGATACCCAACCTTTTCCCCCGAACGATTGTTGCAGAAAAACGCGGCATCGGAAAGGCGCGGGCGGGGTCTTGAGGCGACCTCGACGGGTGGACTGTGGCACGGGCGCCGCATAGGTTTGCGCGACCTCCGAGGAGACACCCATGTCCGACGCGCCCGCCTACCAGGTCCTCGCGCGCAAGTACCGCCCGCAGACCTTCGCCGACCTGATCGGCCAGGAGGCGATGGTGCGCACGCTCCGCAACGCTTTCGAGGCCGACCGGATCGCGCAGGCCTTCGTGATGACCGGAATTCGCGGGACGGGAAAGACGACCACCGCCCGGATCATCGCCAAGGGGATGAACTGCATCGGGCCTGACGGAACAGGCGGCCCGACGACCGACCCTTGCGGGACCTGCGAACACTGCGTGGCAATCGCCGAGGGCAGGCACGTCGACGTGATGGAGATGGACGCCGCCTCGCGCACCGGGGTGGGCGACATCCGCGAGATCATCGACAGCGTGCACTACAGGGCGGCAAGCGCGCGCTACAAGGTCTACATCATCGACGAAGTGCACATGCTGTCGACCAACGCCTTCAACGCGCTGCTGAAGACGCTGGAGGAGCCGCCCGCGCATGTGAAGTTCATCTTTGCGACGACGGAGATCCGCAAGGTGCCGGTCACGGTCCTCAGCCGCTGCCAGCGCTTCGACCTGCGCCGGATCGAGCCCGAGGTGATGATCGCGCATCTGCAGAAGGTGGCAGGGCTGGAAGGGGCGCAGATCGCCGCCGATGCGCTGGCGCTCATCACTCGCGCGGCCGAGGGGTCGGTCCGCGACGCGATGAGCCTTCTCGACCAGGCAATCAGCCACGGGTCGGGCGAGACCACCGCCGACCAGGTGCGCGCAATGCTGGGCCTCGCCGACCGGGCACGGGTGATGGACCTCTTCGACCTGATCATGCAGGGCGAGGCGGCCGCGGCGCTCAACGAGCTTGGAAGGCAGTATGCCGACGGGGCCGACCCGATGGCGGTGCTGCGCGACCTCGCCGAGGTGACGCACTGGGTGAGCGTCATCAAGATCACGCCCGAGGCGGCGGACGACCCCACCGTCTCACCGGATGAACGCGCCCGGGGGCTCGAGATGTCCGCCCGCCTGCCGATGCGGGTGCTGACGCGGATGTGGCAAATGCTGCTCAAGGCGCTGGAAGAAGTCGCCAACGCCCCCAATGCGATGATGGCGGCCGAGATGGCGGTGATCCGGCTGACCCATGTGAGCACCCTGCCCGCACCCGAGGACCTCATTGCCAAGCTTCAATCCTCGCCGCCGCCGTCCCCCCCGGCCGGAGGCGGTGGTGGCGTGCGGGCCGGTTCCGGCGGCATCACGGCGGTTGCGGGAAGCGAAGTAAGCGCCCACCGCGCACAGGCGGGAACGATCTCCTCGGGCTCGGCGCAGGCGGGTGCCGCGACCGCTCTCGCCGTCGCGCCGGAGGTGGCGCTGGCCCGCTTCGGGGCCTTCGAGGACGTCGTCGCGCTGATCCGCGCCAACCGCGACATCCGGCTGGTGATCGAGGTCGAGACCCATGTGCGCCTCGCCCGCTACGCCCCCGGCCGGATCGAGTTCGAGCCCGGCCCCGACGCCCCCACCGACCTCGCCGCGCGACTGGGGCAGCGGCTCCACAGCCTCACCGGCGTCCGCTGGGCGATCTCGGTCGTGGGCAGCGGTGGAGCCCCCTCGATCGCCGAGACGCGCGAGGCCGAACAGGCGGAGGCGGTAGCCGGGGTCCGTACGCACCCGCTCGTGCAGGCCGTGTTCTCGGCCTTTCCGACTGCCAGGATCACCGCTATCCGTACGGCCGAGGCAATCGCCGACGAAGCAGCCGCCGCGGCACTGCCGGAGGTGGAGGACGAGTGGGACCCGTTCGAGGAGGACTGACGGCCTTGTGAGGCGCCAGACCAGCGCGTATCTCGGAAAAGACACGCCATTATGGAGAGACGGGATGCTGAAGGGGCTAGGCGGACTGGGCGGTCTTGGCGACATGGCCAAGATGATGAAGGCCGCGCAGGAGATGCAGCAGAAGATGACCGCGCTGCAGGAGGAACTGCACACGATCACCGTGATCGGCGAGAGCGGCGCGGGGCTGGTGAAGGCCACGGCCACAGCCAAGGGCGAACTGACCTCGCTCGACATCGACCCGTCGATCTTCAACGCCGACGACAAGGAAGTGGTCGAGGACCTGATCCTCGCCGCGATCAAGGACGCGCAGGGCCGGGCGGCCGAGCGGACGCGGCAGGAGATGGGCAAGCTCACCGAGAGCATGGGCCTGCCGGCCGACATGAAGCTGCCGTTCTGAGCGCCGCCTTGGCCGACGCGCCGAAGGACATCGAAGACCTGATCGGGCTCATGGCGCGGCTGCCCGGGCTCGGTCCGCGCTCGGCGCGGCGGGCAGTGCTGCACCTGCTGCGCAAGCGGTCGATGGTGATGGCGCCGCTGGCGGAGGCGATGGCGCGCGTCGCCGCGACGGCGCGGGACTGTCTGACCTGCGGCAATATCGGGACGGCGGACACCTGCGCGATCTGTGCGAGCCCCGCCCGCGCGACGGGGGAAATCTGCGTGGTCGAGGACGTCGCCGACCTCTGGGCGATGGAGCGGACCGGCGCGTTCCGGGGCCGCTATCATGTGCTGGGCGGCACCCTCTCGGCGCTCGACGCGGTGGGGCCGGACGAGCTTGGCATCCCGCGGCTTGTGGCGCGGGTGGCCGACGAGGGCGTGACCGAGGTGATCCTCGCGCTGTCAGCCACCGTCGACGGCCAGACCACGGCCCACTACATCGCCGATGCGCTGACCCCCTCGCGCGTGGCGATCACGGCGCTGGCGCAGGGGATGCCGATGGGCGGCGAGCTCGACTGGCTCGACGACGGAACGATCGGTGCGGCGCTCAGGGCGCGAAAAGGGTTCTGAGGGCCGGGGCCATCGGGGGGGCGGTCCCGGCTGGCGCTGCTCAAATTGAGCACGCGAACCAAGATATTGATTTAATGCGGAAATGCTTCCGCCATTAACCAGATTTCAACCTGCGCACACGGCCATGTCACGGCCTCGGCGCCGCACATGCCCCGGCCCGTGCACGCGGCACGTCCAAGGCCGTTGCCGTGGCGCTGCCGGCGCGGCATCAAGCGGCCGTCCCGCCCGCCGTCCCATCCGGAAACACGCGGTCATGCGCCACGCGCCCCTCCTCGCCGTCCTGCCTCCGGCCGCCTGCCTCGACGGCGAGGTGACGCTCGACTTCGTCTCCGACTCC
The DNA here is from genome assembly GCA_964473055.1 of uncultured Rhodobacterales bacterium. Classification (GTDB taxonomy): domain Bacteria; phylum Pseudomonadota; class Alphaproteobacteria; order Rhodobacterales; family Rhodobacteraceae; genus UBA996. Next base: position 28,515 of record CAYYOE010000011.1, read on the forward strand.
GAGGCCGTGACCACCGCGCGGATCGAGATCGCCCGCGACGTGTTCGAGATGATGGGCCGCGCCCCGGAAGACGCCTGCCGGGGCGGCGAGGGGGCGATCGAAGGGGAGCGGTTCGTCTGCACCCAGGTGCGGCGGCAGGGCATCGACGAATTGATCGCGTGCGCCTCGGACGGGCGGGGCTCAGGTCAGGCCCGATCACCACCGTCGCGCGGATCGCCGAGGACAGCCCGTGCGTGAGTCTCGACCTTGGCGCGCTGAGCCTGCCGGTGGAGGTGGGCGACCTCGGCAACCTCGGCCCTCTGGCGCTGCTGATGCGCGGCAACCTTGCCGGCCACGAGGTCGTCCTCCGCGTCCCTGCGGCGCAGATCGAGGCGACCACGGGCACGCTGTCGGACGACGGGCGAGAGGCGACCTGGGCGGTGCCGCTGACGGCGATCCTCGACCCCGCGCGCCGACCGCAGGGGGCCTTCGTCACGACGGCGGACCAGGACGGGTGCTTCCTGTGGGTGTTCTGCTGAGGGAGCGTGCGACGGGAGCCGGGCAGCGCGGGCGGGCGCGCCTTGTTCCGGGCAAGGGGCGTGTGGGTCTGTGCGATGACCGCTCGGAGCC
>CAYYOE010000012.1:0-29047 GCA_964473055.1 uncultured Rhodobacterales bacterium
TGGCGGTGGTTCCGGCGGCGGCGGTGGTTCCGGCGGCGGCGGTGGCTCTGGCGGTGGCGGTGGTTCCGGCGGCGGCGGTGGCGGCGGCTCTGGCGGCGGCGATGGTTCCGGCGGTGGCGGTGGCTCTGGCGGCAAGGATGGAGGCGGGTCCGGGTCCGAAAAGGACGCTGGCGACTCCGGCTCCGGTGGTTCGGATGGCGGCGGTGATAAGGGTGGCGGCAGCGCCAAGACCGACGATGCCCGGTCCGAGGCAGGTCTCTGGTTCGATGGCACTGCAAGCGTGGAGTATGCGGCGTTCCCGGTTGTTGCACCGCGTCCCTTGATGCTGAGCGTTCCGGGGCTGTTCGCAGCGTTTGCCGGAAGCTACGGCCATCCAGGGTCGGGGCCCGAACAGTTGTTCCGCACGCAAGCAGTCGTTGCGACCCCGGCCCCGATTGTTCCGCTTGGCATCGCGAGGATCTGCGACGAGCCGGCGACAGATGACTCGGACACCGAAAGCCCGGTGCAACTGCCCGAACTCGTTCTGGCAAGCGCGCCGGTCGACACCGTCATACGCGTCGCGCCGCCGCAAGCCCTGACCGCAAGCCTTGGCTTCGATGACGGCGGCCTGCCGGATGAGTTCCGGGCTGGTCCCGATGTCGTTCCTGCCCCGACGGATGCTCCGGAATTCGCGCTGGTCCTGCCTTCGGAGAACCTGGCGGCAGCGGCTGCGCTGATCGAGTCACTCGGCGGCCGGATCATCCGGTCCGAAACCCTGCCGCTGCTAGGCATCGACATGGTCGTGGTGGACATGCAGGGGGGCGTGACTGCGGAAGAGGTGCGGGCAATGCTCGCCTTCGACGGGATCGAAGCCGATTTCGACTCGAACCATCTCTACTTCCCGGCCCAGGCGGTCCGCGTCTATGCCAACCAGATGGTCGGTGCCGTGCCCATGGAAAGCTGTCGTCTGCCCTCGGCGGTGCGGGTCGGGCTGATCGACGGACCTGTCGACGTGGACCACCCATACCTGCAGAACGTGGCATTGACGGTACATTCGGTCCTCGGTCCGCGTGACGTGCCGGCCTTCGGCGAACATGCCACGGCGCTGGCGTCGCTTATCGCGGCAAACCCCGCCGATGATGGCTTCGTCGGGATCGCACCCGGCGCCGAGGTCATGGCCGCTGTCGCCTTCACGACCTATCGCGGTCGTCCCGCCGCCAGCATGGAACATATTGCCCGAGGCATGGACTGGCTTCTGTCCGAGGGCGTGTCGGTCATCAACATGTCGATCTCGGGTCCGGAGAACCGGGTGTTCCGGCGCCTTCTGACCACCGCCTCCGAACGCGGTGCGGTGCTCGTGGGTGCTTCCGGAAACGATGCCCGATCCGAAGTGACCTGGCCCGGCGCCGCGGTCGAAGTGATTGCCGTGACAGCAGTGGATGCTGGCAAGGAAATCTATCCCCTGGCAAACTACGGCGACGAGGTCGAGTTCTCAGCGCCGGGTGTCGACGTGCTGGTGGCCGAACCCGGTGGCGTGGCCTATCGATCTGGTACGTCGTATGCGGCAGCGGTTCTCAGTGCGCTGGCTGCCCACAAGATCAGCTCTGGAATCGTGGCACCCGATGACGTGCGCATGGCCCTGCGGGATTCGGCCGAAAACCTCGGTCCAGAGGGATGGGACAAGACATTCGGCTGGGGGTTGGTCCGGCTGCCGGAATGTTTACCTTAAATTGAACCTTTCGACGTCCTCGCGCGACCCATGATCGGTGTGTGACGAGGGGTTGCTCGGCGCCACGGGCAAATGCCCTTTGGCGCGGTGCAGATCGGATGGAAGGCTTCCTGCCAGAAGCCGGGCCATCGGAAGATCGGCAATATGCCGAACCCCACGTTGCGTAATGTGCGATCATCGGGGGGAACGATGTTCATGGCCTTCTTCTCGTCCCAGTCCGGGACTTCGTCGTCCAAGAGCGGTCTCCCTGACGCTCTGACATCGCGCTGGTCGACCCTGGGCGCCAAGCAACGCTACCGGACGGCTGACCATGCCAGGAACGAAAAGACCGCTCAGGAACCTGCGACCCCCGCGGCATCCGAGGCAGAACGTGCAAGGCGTCTTCGGGCCAGCTTCGAGGACGATCTGGCCCATTTCCTGCGCGCAGCGGCATCGTCGCCCGCCGAATAACTGTGCAGGCTCACTCTATACTGGCGGCATCCGAAAAAGATTGAACCAGATGGACTTCTCCTCCGACCCATCTGTGGAACGCGCAGCTTGTCGCGCGTTTGGGTAGGGGGGCGAGATTTACGACTGCCCTTGTTGTGTGGTGAGTTGATGACGAGTCTGGGCGGGTTTCCCCCGATGAACCGTCGGTGTCCGGCATGAAGAGTAGGTAAGAGTTAGCGAGTGTGGCGCTGGACTCCGGCGCAGGTGGCCGGATCCGCGAGGGGCCGGCCACCGCCCGCAAGGGATCTTGACGTGGTCAAGAGGTTACCCCGGCGCCGGAAACGGCGCCGGGGTTCTTGCTTGGCAGGAAGGCTCGCGCCGACTTCTCCACGCGAACCGCTTGGCGGCTTCTGTCCTTGATCCTGACGGGCAATGGGTTACTTCGCGTCCGACCAACGCAGGAGACGTGCGATGTTCGCGATCGAAGTCCGTGACCACATCATGATTGCCCATTCGCTGCCATCGCCGGTCTTCGGGCCTGCGCAAGGGATGCACGGCGCAACTTTCGTCGTGGATGCGGCCTTCTACACGGCCGATCTCGATGCCAATGGATTGGTAGTCGACATCGGGCTGGCGACGGAAGCGCTGGCAGCGGCGCTTCAGCCGCTTCGGTACAAGTGCCTGGACGAGTTGCCTGAGTTTTCAGGAAGGATAACCACAACCGAGTTCCTGTGCCACCACATCTGGTCGCTTGTCGCCGCGGCGGTTCGTGAAGGCAGGATCGGCGATGCCGGTCGCGTGCGCCGACTCCGGATCATGTTGCACGAAAGCCATGTGGCCCGTGGCTGGTTCGAAGCGGACCTCTGAGATTGGGTTTTTCTGCCGACTGGCTGGCGCTGCGAGAGCCCGCGGACCGCGCCGCCCGCCATGCCGGATTGCTGTCGGCCGCGGGCAGCGCCGCCGGGCCATCGCCGGTCATCCTTGATCTGGGCTGTGGAACCGGCGCAACGCGGCGTGCAATGGAGCCATTTCTGCCCGCGAGAGCTCGCTGGCGTATGGTGGACCATGACCCGGCGCTCTTGGCGCTGGCACATGCGCCCGATACCCTTGTTGTCGAGGCCGACCTCGCGAACCTTGACACTCTGCCATGGGACGGGGTGACTCTTGTAACCTGTTCGGCCTTGCTTGATCTGGTCTCGTCCGACTGGGTTGATCGCCTTTCGATGCTTCTGACGCGTTACCAGATCCCGTTCTACGCCGCCCTCAGCTACAACGGCGCGATGACCTGGGATCCGCCTCATCATGCCGATGCCGCGATCCGCGCGGCCTTCAACCGGCATCAGCGAGGCGACAAGGGCTTCGGGCCTGCGTTGGGCCCCGATGCGGCTGCGGTGGCGTCCGGGCGGCTGGCTGCCGCAGGCTTTTCGACGCGGTCGGAAGCCAGTCCATGGGGCCTGTCGTCACGGGCGTCCGACCTACAGGCCAGCCTCCTCGCAGGGATTGCGGCAGCGGCAGCCGAGGCAGGGGTCGACGCTTCCATGGCCGAGGATTGGGCTGCCCGTCGCAGGGACCTTTTGTCCGCGACCAGGATGACCATAGGGCACACGGACCTCCTGGCCTTGCCTCCCGGGCCCCGAAGCTGACGCGTTGCAGCGCCCCTGAGGGATGCAGGGACCGCGGCGGATGACGACAGCGTGACATGACAGTCGCGTGACACAGCCGTTGCCGGGCCTATTTATCACACATCAGGCTTGCTGAAGGATGGGCAACACCGTGAAGAGTGCCGAAGTGACCGAGCGCGTCTGGAGCCACCTGCTCGACGCGCGCGCGGGAAAGGCCGGGGACCTTGCGTTCACGCCGACACCTTCCGAAGCTGCGGCCCTGTCCCTTTACGCGCCCCTCCTGGCACGGTCGGACCGACGTCATCCGACCATTGCGCAGATCGGCCAGTCGCTCGACGGACGCATCGCAACGATTTCAGGGGATGCCCGCGACATCTCGGGGGCTGATGGACTTGCGCATCTGCATCGTCTGCGCGCGCTTTCCGACGCTGTGGTAATTGGTGTACGCACGGCGCTCCATGATCGGCCGCGGCTGACGGTTCGCCTTGTCCCGGGCCCCAGTCCTGCCCGTGTCGTGATCGACCCTGATGGACGCCTCCCGGACGACGCGCCATGCCTTCTCGACGAAGGCTGCCGCCGTGTTGTGGTTCAGGCCTGCGACCGGCCCAGACCGCAGGGCGTCGAGGTGATCCGGCTGCCGCGAAATGAATGGATAGACCCGGCTGACGTGCGCGCCGCACTTGCCCGCATTGGCTTTGCCAGCGTCTTGGTCGAGGGTGGAGGCATCACCATCGCGCGCTTTCTGGAATCGCGCGTTCTGACCAGACTGCATGTGGCCGTCTCGCCCCTGATCATCGGGTCTGGAGCCGCCGCGTTGACAACCCGCCCGATCGACCGCCTGCGAGACGCCCACCGCCCGCCCACAGCAATCTACGGGCTTGGCAAGGAAGTGCTGTTCGATTGCGACTTCTCCGCAGGGGCGCGTGGCGTTGCGGGCACTGAAGCCACTGCTGCCGTGACCGGAAGCCAGAAAAGAGACGCCTGCCACGACCCCTCCTGAAACCGGGTCGCGCCGAAAATGCCGGCTTGTCCGGCCGTCAGGGGAACCGAACACGGTGCATCAGCGTTGCCGGATCACGCAGGATGTCCATGTAGCGCTCGGGCAGATCGTCACACGCCGTTTCACCTGAGATCAGGGCATCGAGCGCAGGATCGAGCAACAGCTTCAACGCGGTTTCGATCCGCCTACGGTGAGTCCATCGGGCAGACCGAGACGGCGGGATTCGCCCCACCTGGCTGCTGACGATCCGCAGGCGCTGGCTGTGGAACGCCTCACCCAGCGGCACCGGGACGGATCCTGCGCCATACCAGCTTGCCTCGACGACGGTCCCTTCGGTCCCCGCGATCTCCAGCGCCGTGGCGAGGCCCGCCGCCCGCGCGCTGGTGTGGATCACAACATCTTGCCCCTGCGGGGCGTCAGAAGGCCCCGAGAACCGGCACCCGAGGGTCTCGGCCAGTCCGGCACGTTCGGGGTTGATGTCCACCAGGGTCACCTCTGCACCGGGCAGGCGCGCTGCCAGATATCCCGCCAGTGCGCCAACGACGCCCGCGCCGACTACCGCGATCCGGTCGCCAGGTCCGGCGCCGGAATCCCACAGGATTGTCAGGGCGGTCTCCATGTTCGCCGCCAGAACGGCGCGCGATGGATGAAGCCCGGGAGGTAGTGGCACGGCCATTGCTTCGGGGCATGTGAAACGTGTCGAATGCGGTGCAAGAACGAAAACCGGTCCGTTTGATCGTCCACCCCCGGCGGTCCGCCCCACAGCGCAATAGCCATAGGCGACCGGAAAGGGGAAAGCGCCCTGCATCAGTGGCGCACGCATGCGGCTGTGTTCGCCTTGCGGCACGCGGCCTTCGGCGACCATCCGTTCGGTCCCGCGGCTAATTCCGGTGAACAGCGTTTCGACCAGGACCTCGCCAGTCCCGGCTGCAACCTGGCTTTCCCGCCATTCCACCCGCTCTGGTCCGACCAGCCAGAGCGTGCGGGCCGCAACGACCGCAGTCCCGTTTCCCGTCGTCATGAAGCTCCTTCCCCCTCGTTTCTCCATTGGTGCGGAGGGCACGGGGCAACGCAACCCCCTTGTCGGGACGAAGCCTTCTTGACCCAGGGTATCGGGGCGATCACCCTGCCACCCAATCCTGCGGAAAGGAGTGTCCCATGGCCGTTTCAACCCCCGTGTGCGACTTTGGTCTGAAGGCCCCCGACTTTCGGCTCCCGGCGACGGATGGGCGCATGTTGTCGCTTGCCGATATTGCCGGACCGAACGGCACGCTCGTCATGTTCATCTGCAACCATTGCCCCTATGTGATTTCAGCACTCGACCGCATCCTTGCGGATGCGCGCGATCTGCAGGGCCATGGCGTGGGCATTGTCGCAATCTGTTCGAACGATCCGGTCGCCTATCCTGACGACAGTTTCCCCGAGATGGTGAAGATGGCCGAGGCGCGCGGGTTCCCCTTCCCCTATCTGCACGATGCCGACCAGTCCGTCGCGCGCGCCTTCGATGCCGCCTGCACTCCCGACTTCTTCGGCTACAACGCCGATCTGGAACTCCAGTATCGCGGGAGGCTGGATGCGGGGGGGCGGACTCCTCCGCCGGAGGGTGTGCGGCGCGACCTGTTCGAAGCGATGCGGCAGGTGGCCACGACAGGGCGCGGACCTGCGGAACAGGTGCCCTCGATGGGTTGCTCCATCAAGTGGAGGGCCACCTGACGGCAAATCGGTCTGGTACGGAGCTGTGTGCCGGTCCCGGTGCGCCGACCCTTGCCCTTGCCCGGCGGTCAGGTAACTTGACGCCAACATGAGGGGCGGTGTGATGCGGGTTCTGGCGGTTGCTGTGGGTGTCTTGTCGATTATCCTGGGCCTGGGTGCGACGGCGCAGACCCCGCCTCCGGCACGTCCTTCCCCCCCGCTTTCGGTTGCGGTCGTTGGTGACAGTCTGGCCGGCGATTACTGCCGGGGACTTCGACGCGTTCTTTCGGGCGTCCAGGGGTACGAAGTCCTGTGCTGGGCGCATCCTTCCTCGGGCCTGACCCGGATCGATTTCTTCGACTGGGACGCGACGCTGCGCGACTATCTTGCTAGCACGACCCCGGATGTGGCGATCATCGGCATGGGGGCCAACGATGCCCAGCGCATCGTCGTGGACCGTTCGATGTACGACCTGACCGACCCCGAGTGGATCGAGATCTACGGCAGCCGCGTCGATACCATGATCGCGCGGCTGAAGGGGGCGGGCACCGAGATCGTCTGGGTGGGGCTGCCAACGGCGTCGAGCCGCCGCTATGGCGACAAGCTGGCCCATATCGACACGATCTATCGCAATCGCGCGGCCGAGGCGGGCGTAGGCTACCTCGACCTGCGCGAGCGAACCTCCGACGCCCAGGGCCGCTATGTAGCGACGCTCCCTGACAAGACAGGCCGCGCCCGTCCGGCCCGCCAGAGCGACGGGATCCACTTCTCGTCCGATGGCGAGGTGCTGGTGGGCTGCATGTTGCTGGACTACCTGCGAGGCGGGGACGAGATCCGTTCCGGCTCACGCCTCTGCTGACCGGCCTGACGCTGGCCGCGGATCATGCTGTTCCACACATCTGCGTTCGCGGCCTTCTTCGTCGTGGCCTTCGTCAGTTGCTGGTTCACCCGGTCAAGACCCGCCCTGCACCTTTGGACACTGACCGCCTTCTCGTTCGCCTTCTATGCGGCCTGGGACTGGCGGTTTGCCTTCTTGCTCGCGGGAAGCTGTCTGGGCAACCATTTCGCGGGCTTGATTGTGTCCCGCGCAACCGGCCCTTTGCGGACCCGCATCGTGGTGCTGGCGGTGGCGGGCAACCTCGCCGTTCTGGGCACGTTCAAGTACTATGACTTCTTCATTGCGTCCGCGAACACACTGGCCGCGGCGCTGGGATTGGGGGACGGGTTGCCCTATGCAGGCCTGATCCTGCCAGTTGGAATCTCGTTCTTCACCTTCCAGGGTATCTCCTACATCGTTGACGTTCACCGCGGTCATGCAGAGCCGTCCAACCGCCTGGTGGAAACGACCCTCTACATCGCGCTCTTCCCGCAGCTTGTCGCCGGCCCGATCCTGCGGGCCGCCGACATGCTGCCGCAGATCCGTGCGCGATGGCTGCCCCATTCCGGTCCTGCCCGCCTTGCAACCGGGTTCGCCGCAGTCATGATCCTGTCGGGGCTGTTCAAGAAACTGGTGCTGGCCAACCATATCGCCACTGGACTGGTGGACGAGGCGTTCTTCGCCCCGGCAGACTATGGCGCGGCCGATCTGTGGTTGGCGGCCTACGGCTATACGGTCCAGATCTGGTGCGATTTCTCGGGCTATTCCGACATGGCGATCGGGCTCGGGGCGCTTCTGGGGTTCCGCTTCATGGCGAACTTCAACCAGCCGTTCCGCGCTACATCCGTGCGCGATTTCTGGCGGCGCTGGCACATCTCGCTGTCGACCTGGTTGCGCGACTACCTCTATGTGCCGCTTGGCGGCAACCGCGACGGCGCATGGCTGACCCGGCGCAACCTGTTCCTGACGATGCTGCTCGGCGGGCTCTGGCATGGCGCCGCCTGGACCTTCGTCCTGTGGGGGGCGATCCACGGCGCGGCGCTTGTCGCGGAACGGGCGATGGGGACGGTCGTGCCGGGCAGGGCCGGGCGTGTGCTCGGCTGGCTTGTGACCTTCCACATCATCGTGTTCACCTTCGTGCTGTTCAGATCCGAAAACATGGAGCTCTTTCAAGAGTTTCTTCAGGGCCTTGTCCGTTTCGAGGCTTCTGCCGCACTTGCGACCCCGTTCCTGGCCTGCCTGATCGCCGGGTCGCTGGCGCTGCATTTTTTGCCACCCGGTCTTCCTGCCCACGCCGCCGCCCTGATGGACCGGCTGCCCTGGCCGTTGCTTGGCCTTCTGTCAGGTGGCATCCTCGCTCTCATCGGCTTCGTTGCCCCCGATGCGATCACCCCGTTCATCTACTTCCAGTTCTAGGACCCATGTCGCAGGACCCACGCCCGTCGCATTCCATTCCCGCCGCCGGGGCCGCGCTGGTACTGGCGGGACTTGTGGCGCTTGCGCTGAACCCGGGCACGCCGCTGGCTTGGGCCTTCGATGCCCCCTTGCCCGCTTGGGCGGCCTTCCCCGCGATGGACGCGGGCGAATGGCTTGATGGAGCAGGACGTGCCATGGGTTTCGACCGTCCGGGCGAGGCGGTGCGCGCCCTCGTCGCCCGGGTTGCGGGCGGGTGATCGCGCGTGGCTTCCTTGCCATATGTCTGGCGCTGATCCCGGTGGCTGCATCCGCCTTTTGCGCCGACCCTGCGCCAGTCGTCACCATAGCCGCGCCAGATCGCGGCCTGTGGCTGGACACCCCGCATGGGCGCCTTGCGGCAACACTGACTGCGCCTGAGGCCACGCCCCGCGCGGCCGTCCTGTTGCTGCATGGCTTCACCGGTACACGCGACGAGTTGCGCACCGCGGGCGGTGACGGGATGTTCGCGCGGGCCGCGCGTCTGATGGCCGAGCGGGGCGTGGCCTCGCTGCGCATCGACTTTCGCGGGTCTGGCGAAAGTGGTGGCACCTGGGCGGACACGACCGTCGAGGGGCAAGCGCAGGACGCCACCGCAGCCCTTGCCGCGTTCGCCGGGATGCCGGCTGCCGGGGGGCACGCACCGGCCGTTCTTGGCTTCTCGATGGGCGGGCTTGCCGCAGTCTCGGTGGGGCAGGTGGCATCGCGTGTCGTGTTGTGGAACCCGGTGATGGAACCGCGACGAACCTTCGCCGCAATTCTGGGCGAAGCGGTCTTTGCCAACGCCGCCGACGGTGGCACCGCCGTGGTCGGGACAACAGGGTTGCGCCCCGCCTTTTTCGCGGGCATCGCAGCCGCGCGCCCGCAGGAATCGGCCGCGCGTCTCGACGCACCGCTCCTGATCGTATCAGGTGCAGGCGACAGCGTCGTGAAGGACGGACCGGCGATCGCCCAAACGCTTGCCGGGCGCCGCGCCGGTGCGACACAGATCATCACGGGCCCCATGGGGCACGATCTCGGTGCCCTGCGCGACTTGGCGGCCTTCGATGCGCTTGTGGCCTGCACCGCAGGCTTCCTGCTGGCGCCCTGAGCACACTTGCCGGGCTCAGGTCAGCCAGAGAAAGAGAACACCGCAAGCAATCAGATAGCCGCCACAGACCGGTGCCGAACGGCGCAGGACCGCGCCCTCGGCCCGAGCAAGGCCAACCGTGGCGCAGCCCGCGATGATGTTGTGCGGTGCCACCACATTGCCGATTGCCGCGCCCAGTCCCTGGGCCGCCGACAGCCACAGCGCGGACTTCCCCAAAGCAGCGGCTGTGGTCGTCTGGAACTCGGCAAACAGGATGTTCGATGCCGTGGCGGACCCGGTGACGAAGGTTCCCAGCACGCCCACACCTGCCGCAACAGCGGGCCAGGCTGGCCCCGCACCTGCCGCGCCACCGGCCAGTGCCACAATCATCCCGCCATGGACCATCAGGCGCGACAGTCCCAGCATCAGGACCAATGCCAACGCCACAGGCCCCAACCGGCGCATCGCTGCGCCGAATGCGGGCGTCAGGAAAGCCTTCTTCCCTGTCACCACGGCGCCGGCAACCAGCGCGACCACCAGCATGGTGCCGGGATGGAACAGCGGGGCGAAGGACGCCCCGAATTCCTCGTGCAGGGTCCATTCCCAGGACCAGCCCGACAGCGCGGCGCGAACATCCGGCAAGAGCCGTGTCACCAGAACCAGAATGATCAGCCCGAGGTAAGGCACGAGGTCGGCGGCCAGAACACGGATGTCAGCGATCTCGGATGAACCGGACTGCCGCGGCTCGAACCGGCGGAGAGCCGTGACGAACAGCGCCATCCCTGCCAGTGCTGCCCCCAGGGTCGCCAGTTCCGGTCCTGCAAACCGGGCCAGCACCCAATGCGGCCCGAGGAATGCGGCGCCTGCGAAGGCCACCCAGCCCAGATCGCTTCGGCTTATGCGCCCCTGCTGCGACAGGACGACCACGGCAGCAAGGGGGACAAGCGCCAGCAGCAGGTTCGCCCCGGCAATCGCCCCCGCAAGTGCCACCGGCGATAGCCCGGTCAGGTCTGCTTGCGTCAGCGTCGGCGTGCCCACCGCGCCGAAGGCCACGCCCGCTGCATGGCCGACCAGCGCCAGCGTCACGGCCGGGACCGGCGCAAACCCAACGCCGACCAGCAGCGGCGCGGCAAGCGCAACCGGCGTGCCAAAACCTGCGGCGCCCTCGACGAACAACCCAAAGAACCACGCGATCAGAAGGGCCTTGCGTCCCGGGTGCGTCGTCAGCCGAGCCAATGCCGCTCGGATCCGATCGGTCCCCCCCGTGCGCGACTGGTATTCGTGCAGGGCGAGAGCCGGAAGAATGATCCACAGGATCGTTGCCGCCGCGTGACCCGCTTCGGCAGCAACGCCAATCGCAAAGGGCGCCAAGCCGTTGACCGGGCCGCCGGCCAGGGACAGAACCGTTGCCGCGACAACCACCCCCAATCCCGCAGCCGTGGCGGCCGAGACCCGCAGGATTCCCAGCGCACCCAGGACCGCGACAAGCGGCAACGCGGCGACGAGGGCGGTCATCTGCCCTCGCCAACCTCGCAAAGCGACCGTTTCGTGACGATTTCTTGCGACATCCTGTCCAATGGCTCTCGAAACTCGCGACGATTTGCGCCATATGGCGCGGGATCGCAAGAATGGGGTGTGGCGATGCGCAAGGTCCTGCGACAGACGCCGGAAGTGGACTCGACCAGGACTGACTTCGGTCGCGCCATGTCCCTGTAGCGGCCCGCCGCCCGTATTGCCGACACGACCCCTTCTCCGCAAGGATCCCACGCCCCATGAGTGCCCCCGCAAAAGCTGATGTCCATGCCGCAGAGGTGACCGACCTCGGGATTGTCGCGCGGCTGGCCTACACCGGATTGCCGGCAGCGCTCCTGTGTTTCGTGCTCTGGCTTGCGACACAAGGGTCCATGCCCTTTGTCTTCGGGGTCGACTGGGTCCCCGCGCTGGACGTGGGCGCCAATTTCCGCATCGACGGCCTTAGCCTGATGATGTTGCTGCTGATTTCGGGAATTGGGGTGGGCGTTTTCGTCTATGCCGGTGCCTACATGTCGGGCGACCCCCAGCAAGGGCGGCTGTTTATCCTACTTTCGGCCTTCATGCTCTCGATGGCTGGCGCGGTGACGGCGGATGACCTGATCCTCCTGTTCGTGTTCTGGGAGGGCACGAGCGTCCTGTCGTTCCTTCTGGTCGGTCTCAAGCACCAGAAGGAAGACGCGCGCAAGTCCGCGCAGCAGGCGCTACTGGTGACCGGCACCGGGGGGCTCGCCTTGCTGGCGGGCTTCCTGATCTTGATACATCATTTCGGCACATCGCAGTTGTCGGTGGTGATCGAAGGGCTGGCCGCCGCCGAACAGACCCCTGCGCTGACGCTTGCCATCCTTCTGGTCTTCGTCGGCTGCTTCACGAAAAGCGCGCAGGTTCCGTTTCATTTCTGGCTGCCGAACGCCATGGCTGCGCCGACCCCGGTTTCGGCTTACCTGCACTCGGCCACCATGGTGAAGCTCGGGGTTTTCCTGCTGGCCCGGTTCGATGCGGGTGTGGGTGACTGGCCCTTGTGGATGGCGGTCCTGCAGGTCGTGGGGTCGCTGACGGCGGCCTGGGGCATGCTGCTGGCGCTGCGCGAACGCGACCTGAAGCGTATTCTCGCCTGGTCGACGGTGGCGACGCTGGGCACGCTTGTGGTCCTGGTGGGACTGCCGGGGCCGGATGCTGCGATCGCGGTCGGCTCGCTCCTGCTGGCGCACGCACTCTATAAGGCGCCGCTGTTCTTCGTGGCGGGCAACGTCGATCATGGCTCCGGAACCCGGATCATCGACAACCTCGGCCACCTGCGTCGTCCCATGCCGATCACGGCAGTTGCTGCCGCGCTGGCCGGGCTTTCGATGGCGGGTGTGCCCCTGTCACTGGGGTTCGTGGTGAAGTTCGCCATGGCCGAAGCCAAGCACACTTCAGGCGTTCTGGCGGTTGTGCCGACTGCGAACTTGATCTTCGCCTCGCTTGCTGTTGCCGTGGCAGGCATGGCGGCGGTGCGGCTGTTCTGGTGGAACCCGGGCGGAAGGGATGCGCCCGACGCGCACGAGGGCACAGCGGGCATGGTACTCCCGCCGCTGGTCATTGCCTCGCTCGGCGTGCTGCTTGGCTTCTGGCCGGGGTTGGTGGACGGACTTGTCACCGGGGTCGCGGCCGCGATGCAGGGCGCTCCGATGCCGGAAGCGCACCTGCTCGGACTGCGTGAACAACTCGACATCGGCCTGATCTGGACAACGGTGGGGGCGACGCTGGTCCTCGGCGGGCTGATCCTTTTCTTCTGGGACTTCCTGCACCGCACCCTCATGCGGCCCTTCGATGCTGTGGCCCGCATTGGGTCACTTGCCCTGTTCGAAGCCTCGCTGAAGGCGCTGCCCCGTCTGGCGGCGTTCCAGACCCGCGTTCTGCAGCACGGGGCCGGTCCAGGCTATATGATGCTGGCAGTTGCAGCGGCCCTTCTGGCCATGCTGGCGGTGCTTCCCGCGGCCTGGGCCGCGGGTGCCCTTCCGGCCTGGGATGAGCCTTCGCCAGGACTGGCGGTCGGGGCCTTGCTTATCGCTGCGGGGGCCATCGGTGCTCTGGTCATGGCAGACCGCTTCGTGATGGTGCTCGCCGCCGGGCTTGTGGGCTTCGGCAGTGCGGTCGTCTTCATTTTCGTCGGCGCGCCGGACGTGGCCTTCACCCAGTTCGTGGTGGAAACCGTCTTCGTCATCATTGCGTCCGCGGTGCTGATTGCGCTTCGCGGGAAGGGCAAGACCCGGGTGCACCTCAACCGCAGCGGACCCTGGCCCTTCCTGCTCGCAGGCGGCTTGGCCACGGTGATTACTGCATTGCTGCTTGTGACGCTCGGGCGTCCCTTCGACCCGGCATTGTCCGAGTATTTCGCGGCAGTCAGCGTGCCTGAAGCCTACGGGCGAAACATTGTGAACGTCATTCTGGTAGATTTTCGCGCGCTCGATACCCTTGGCGAGATTACCGTCGTCGCCCTGTCCTTTATCGCGGCACTCCCGCTTCTACAGCGGCTGGCACAGCGGCCATCGGGCGAGGCTCTGACGCCACGGCGGCGGGTCGTCATGCTGGACGTCGTGTCGGGCCCCCTCTACTGGGTTATCCTTGTCGCTTCGGTGGTGATCCTTCTGCGGGGTCACAACGAGCCCGGCGGAGGGTTCATTGGCGGACTGGTGGCCGCATCTGCAACCGTGCTGTGGGCCGTCGCCCGCGGCGGACCGGCCGCCGAGGCGCGGATCCCGCTGGGTGGTGCCTTGCCCCTGGCGGTCTGGGGGGCGGCGGTTGGCGCCCTTGCCGGCGTGCCGGCATGGCTGGTGGGCGAACCGTACATGACCCACCTGTGGGCGACGATCCCGCTGTTCGTCACCGAGTTGAAGGTGTCCACCGTGCTTATCTTCGACATCGGAGTCTACCTCTGTGTCTGGGGCGCGCTTGGCGGCTACGCGCTGATGCTGATCGGCGGCGGGCCGAGGCAAGACGCGGACGGCAACGCATCGACGGAGGACCGAGCGTGACCTGGACGCTGATTGCCGCAATCTGGGTGACGCTGTTCGCAGGGCTTGCACTGGCCATGGCGCGTGATCTGTTGCGCGTGGTACTCGGGCTTGCCCTGATCGGCAGCGCGGTGAACCTGATCCTGATCGCTGCCGGCCGGATCGGTCCTGCTGGTCCGGCCGTCGTGCCATACGGCGAGGACTTGCTGGTTGCGGGCTCGAATCCCTTGCCGCAGGCGCTGGTCCTGACCGCCATCGTCATCGGTTTCGCTCTGACCTGCTTTGCCTTCGTGCTATTGCTTGGGCTGGTCCGTGCTGCGGGCAGCGCGGATGCAATGCAGCTGCGCTATGCCGAACCCGTAGCCGATGATCCCGTGAAGCCGCCACTTCCTGCACCCGGCACCGCCAATCCCGTCCGCGAGGCTGCGGAATGAGCGTCGCCCCCGCCCTTCCTGTCCTGATTCCCCTGGCAACCGCCGTTGCCACCGCGCTGGTGTCCCGCAACGCGGCGCTGCAATTGCGCATCGGCCTGGCCGGTGCCGGTGCCCTGCTGGCCTTTGCGCTGTGGCTCGTCGTGCTGAGGGGCGCGATTCCCGCCGAAGGCTTTGGTGACTGGCCTTTGCCGTTCGGCATAGGTTTTCACCTGGACGGCCTTGGCGGGCTGATGGTGCTGATCACCGCACTGATGACCCTGGCCAGTCTGATGTACCTGGCCAGCGGCATCGATTCCGAACCGGTTCACCCGATGCTGTTGCCCCTTGTCATGGGCATGGTTGCGGGCGTTGCCGGGGCCTTTGCCACGGCGGATCTGTTCAACCTCTACGTCTGGTTCGAGATCATGCTGATCTGCGCCATGGGGGTTCTGGCGATCGGCGGACGGGTGGACCAGCTGGATGCCTCGTACAAGTACATGGGCCTGAACCTGTTCGGCACGCTTCTGCTGCTGGCGGCCGTGGGCATGGTCTACAGCACGACCGGACACCTGAACTTCGACGCGCTGTCCGAGGCGTCTCGCAACGTTCCACCGGGGCTGATGACCGCGATCCTTGCACTTTTGGGCGTGGCGCTGCTGCTCAAGGCCGGGGCCTTTCCGCTGTTCGCCTGGCTGCCCGCATCCTACCACACACTGCCTGCACCGGTGCTGGCGCTAGTGGCCGGGCTGCTGACCAAGGTGGGCGTCTATGCGATCCTTCGCCTTGGCAGCGATGTCTTCGCGCCCATGGAACCCCAGCTCTACGAGGCGCTGGGCTGGATCGCCGCTGCCACCATGCTGACCGGCGTGCTGGGCGCGGCATATCACTGGGACATGCGCCGCATCCTTGCGTTCCACATCATCAGCCAGATCGGCTACATCCTGATGGCCGTCGCGCTGGGTGGGCAAGCGGGCAGCGGGGCGGCGGTGTTCTACACCCTGCACCACATCGTGGTGAAGGCGAACCTGTTCCTGATCGTCGGCATCATCGCCGCCCATACCGGCAGCTACGACTTGCGCCAGATCGGTGGCATCTATGCCGGTCGTCCCATGCTGGCGATCCTCTTCGCGATCCCGGCCATGTCACTGGTGGGCATCCCGCCGTTGTCGGGGTTCTGGGCCAAGATCCTGGTCCTTCAGGAACTGATCGAGCAGGGCCGCGCCACCTGGGTTGTGTTCGCGCTCGCCGTGTCGGTCTTGACGCTGTACTCCATGATGAAGATCTGGCTGGAAGGCATCTGGAAGCCCCACCCGGATCGCAATTGGCGGGAACCTCGCGTGCGCAGCGGGCCAGCGCTGGCAGCGGCCTGGATGCTGGCCGGTGTCACGCTGTGGATCGGGTTGCAACCACAGACCCTGATCGAGGCGTCGCAGGCTGCCGTCTCCGGGTTCGGCGGGGGCGCGCCCACCACAGCGTTTGCAGAGGTGATCCGATGAAGCTGTACGTCGCATTCGGCCTGTTGCTACGGTTCCTGTGGGCGGTGGTGATTTCCGGCATCGACACGATCAAGGTGATCCTGCGCGCCTCATTTGCGCCCGACAGGGCGCCTCGGGCGGGGTTCGTCCGCTTCCGCTATGCGCCGATGTCGGATCAGGGTGCGGCGCTACTGGCCGCGATGATCACACTTACCCCTGGCACCACCGCCATCGACATCGACTCTGACACCCGGATCATGACGATCCACATGCTGGATGCCGACGGTGCCGAAGCGGCCATCGCCGATGTCCGCCGAACCTTCGAGCCGCCGCTCGTCACCCTGTTCGGAGTGTCCACATGAACGACGAACTCCTGATTACCGGGTCTATTGCGCTGATCGCGGCAGGCGCGCTGGCTGCAGGGTTGGCCCTGCGGCGACTGCTTGCCGGTCCCACGAATGCCGACCGGATCGTGGCGCTGGATATCCTGCTGGCAGCGGCCATCGTCATCTGTGTGGCGGCTAGCTTGCTGACAGCGCGCACTGTGTTCCTCGACGTGGGTCTTGGGGTTGCCCTGACGGGCTTCGTCGGCACCATAGGCTGGGCGAGGGCCGTCGAGCGGGGGGTGCCCTCGGCGGCGAAGGACGACCCCGACAGTCTGGAGGACCGGACATGACCCTTGTCGCTACCATCCTGCTGCTGGTGGGTGCCGTCCTGCTGGTGATTGCTGCCTGGGGTGTGGTGCGCCTTCCCGACGCGTTGTCACGCCAGCATGCCGCAACGAAGGCCGGCACGCTGGCCATCGCCGTCGTAGCCTTGGCAGCGATCCTCGCGGTGCCGACACTGGCATGGGGCTGGCGATTGGCATTGATCGTGGGCTTTCTTCTGGCCACCTTGCCGGTTGCATCACATCTGCTTGCCCGCGCAGCGATGCGCGAGGCTGGCCAGAGCGACGAGGCCGAGGCCGCGCCGTTGCACGACCGGACGCAGGACTGACGTCATTCGCCTTTGCGCTGCGACTGGACGTGCTACGCTGCAGCGTCATTTCCAGGCTTGCAAGCGGACAGGCTAGTTGAAGCTGAGGTGCATTCCTACGACGGTCATGCAGAATTCATGCCGTGACGGGTACGCTGGATGACGTACAGCCCCCTCGGAAACGAAAAGGGCCGGGGTTTCCCCCGGCCCTTCGCATTCTTCCATGCCAATGGTTACTCGCGATTGCCGAGGAACTGCAGCAGGAACATGAAGATGTTGATGAAGTTCAGGTACAGGCTGAGCGATCCCATGATCGCGGACTTGTCCAGCCATTCCTTGTCCATCGCGCGGGCATGCGCCACATAATCCGTCTTGATCCGCTGCGTGTCGAACGCCGTCAGGCCAGCGAAGATCAAGAGGCCGATGATCGTCACCGCGAAGTGCAGTGCCGGCGAACCGATGAACAGGTTGATGATCGAGGCCACGATGATCCCGACCAGCCCCATGATCAGGAACGTGCCCCAGCCGGACAGGTCCTTCTGCGTGGTGTAGCCCCACAGCGACAGGCCCGCGAAGGCGATCGAGGTGACCAGGAAGGTCTGTGCGATCGAGATGCCGGTGAAGGCCGCGAAGATCCAGCTGATCGACAGGCCCATGGCTGCGGCGAAGACATAGAAGAACGTCTGCGCACCAGCCGCCGACAGGCGATTGATCATCGCACCGAAGGCAAACACCATGATCAGCGGCAGGAACATCGCGATCCAGCCAAGCATGTTCGGCTGCAGCGTCAGCGGGTCGCGGAAGATGGACAGAAGCGCGTCGGATGTGCCGACCGCCCAGGCCACGCCAGCCGTGACCAAGAGGCCCACGGACATCGTGCCGTAGACCTTGTTCATGTGGGCGCGAAGCCCCGCGTCGATTTCGGCGGTGCGGACCCCGGCGGTGCCGGCCGTGCGCATCGTCTGGTAGTCTGCCATTGGTTCCTCCGAATGCTTCCGTTGGTGGGCCAGACCACTCCGACCCCCCTCGCCCGCCAATATCGGGGCGCGAGGGGGTAGTTTCAAGCAAAACCGGCCGGAAATCGCGGAGAATGTGACCGTTTCCGTCAATCATGCCCAACCGGGCATCAATTGCGGCGCCATCCCGGCGGAACATCCCATACTGGACGGTTGGCCTCGGCCTCAGCTTCGGCGCGGGTGATGCCGATGTCGCGAAGTATCCGGTCGTCCAGATCGGCCAGACGCGAACGCTGGCGGCGCAGGGACAGGGCGCCTCTCAGCCAACGTGCTATCGACCGAGGTGTGCGTGCGCGGGGCAGGGCTCGTGCGAGAGTGCTCATGAGGCGGGCCTTTCGTTCAGTATTTGTGGGGTTCGTGGTGTCGGCAATCAGTAGTCTTGATATTTCTGGCAGGATGTGTGCTATTTGTGAAACGAATGTTCGTGCGTGTTGGCATCACGGAGGCTGATGGGTGTCGCGAAATCTCGATATGGTCGCGCTGCGCTCTTTCGTGGCCGTTGCCGATACTGGTGGCGTCACCCGCGCGGCGGGGCTGGTGCATCTGACGCAGTCTGCCGTGTCGATGCAGATCAAGCGGCTGGAAGAAGGGCTTGGTGTCCGCCTGTTCGATCGGGGCGCCCGGGGGCTGACGTTGACCCCGTCCGGGGAACAGCTTCTGGGCTTTGCCCGTCGTATGCTGGACCTGAACGATGCCGCACTCTTGCGTCTGACCGACCGCACCTACGAGGGGCAGATCGCCCTTGGCGTGCCGCATGACCTGATCGGGCAGGTGATCCCGCTCGTGCTGCGGCAGATGGCCGAGGCCTTTCCCCGGGTGCGGGTGAATCTGGTGTCGGCATTGACGCGGCAGTTGAAGGATCAGTTCGCACAGGGCGCGCTCGATTTCGCCATCACGACCGAAACCGGCCTGGGCGATGGGGGCGAGACCCTGGATGAGGTCGCCCTGCTCTGGATGGGCGCGCCGGGTGGATCCGCCTGGCGACGGCGGCCTCTGCCCTTGGCGGTTGAGGGCAGCTGTGCCTTCCGGCCTGTTATGCTGCGAGCTTTGGACAGTGCCGGGATCGCCTGGGAGATGGCGTTGGAGGCGGACTATACCCGCGCGACAGAGGCAGCCATCGAGGCAGATCTCGCTATCTATGCGCAGCTGGCCGGGACGGCCCCTCCGGGTATTGTCCCGTTGGACCACGCAGGGGCGTTGCCCGCGCTTCCACCCTTTGCAATCAACCTGTATCGCGCCCCGACTGTCGCCGGGCCCGCCCCCGACGCTCTGGCCGAGATGTTGCGGGCGGGTTACCGCGCGCTCAGCCTTGAACCGTCACAACGACTTTCCCGGTCGCAGCCCGCATCCGCAGCAGATCCAGGCCCTCTGCGGCACGCGATAAGGGCAGCCTGTGGCTGATGTGGGGTCGGATCAGGCCCTGCGAATACAGGTCCAGACAGGACACCAGGCTGCCAGCCAGCACATCCGGGGCGAACGTCAGGTAGGCTCCCCAGTAGACACCGATCACGTCCACGTTCTTGACCAGCAGGTGGTTGGCCTTGACCTCGGGCACCTCTCCCCCGGCAAAGCCGATCAGCAGGAGGCGTGCCTCGGGCTTGGCGGCGCGCAGGGCTGCGGCCGTCTGCACACCGCCGACTGCATCGTAGATAACGTCCACGCCCCCCGCCGCGCGCAGGGTATCCGTGATGTCGACATCCCCCGGGTCGTGCACAGCTGCAGCTCCCGCCGCCCGTGCGGCTTCGGCCTTGGCTTTCCCCCGGGCGAACGCGATCACCCGAGCCCCCAGGCGCGCCCCGAGTTCCACCGCTGTCAATCCCACCCCGCCACCTGCCCCCAGGACCGCAAGAGTTTCGCCCGGGGCCAACCGCGCACGGCGCGTCAGTGCCAGATGCGACGTGCCGTAGGCGATCGGAAAGGCGGCCGCGTCGTCCCAGGGCATGGCATCGGGGATCGGGACACAGGCGGCAGCAGGCAACACTGCGGCTTCGGCCAAGGCACCGCTGCCGGAAAACGCCATCACGCGGGTTCCCGGGGAGGGTCCATCTACACCAGATCCGACGGCCGTGATCGTCCCGGACAATTCCATGCCCAGGGTGAAGGGCACGTCCTCACGTTCCTGGTACTTGCCCTCGATCCGCAACAGGTCGGCAAAGTTCAGCGCCGCTGCCGCCACCGCGACTCGCACCTCGCCCGGGCCCGGTGAGGCCTCCTCAAAATCAGCGAGTATCGGTGGCGCGCCGCGCCTGATAAACCGAAATCCGCGCATCTCGGGCCTCCCCCTGGGCGCCAGTAGCACATTCCCGTGTGCGGCGAGTCAACCGGGCGCCGCCGAGGCGCGTGATTCGCGCTTGGGTTGCGAATTGTGCCTTTCACTTCACACACGCAAAACGCGAACCCGAACAATGCCTTAGCGCTACGCGCTTCGTGAAACGAAAATTTCAGTTTGCGAATACGTTGAATTTGCAGTGATCTTTCCCACCTTGCACCTATCCAAAAGGACAGGTTGGCAGGATGCCGCAGCCTGTGATGACTGGTTCCGTCATCTGTTTTTGAGGAGTATCCGATGAAACATCCTGTGGATGTGCATGTCGGCAAGCGTGTAAGGCACCGGCGTTGGATGGTTGGCATGACCCAGCAGCAGCTGGCAGAGCAGGTCGGCATCAAGTTCCAGCAGATCCAGAAGTACGAGACCGGGATGAATCGCGTCTCCGCTTCGCGTCTCTGGGATATTGCCGAGGCGCTTTCGGTTCCCGTGGCGTTCTTCTTCGAGGGGCTTGGGACTGCCGACGCCGAGGTCTCGGGTTCCAACGTGCCTGGCGACATCCTTGCAGACAAGGAAGCGCTGGAACTGGTCCGGTCCTACTACGCGATCCCCGAGAACCAGCGCCGTCGGCTATTCGATCTGGCACGGGTCCTCAGCGACGCCGCATAGGCGCAGCGTCGCAGCACGGTAGCGGCAAGGTGGCCTGCGGGAGGTAGCGCGGTCCCGGCTTCCCTGCGCTTGACCTTCACACGGCGGGAAGGCACGACCCTGGTAGCCGAGAGTCGGCCAGAGGTGCCCCTGCCATGGAAGTCCCCATCTCCTTCACGGACAGCGAGAGGGCCGCCCTGATCGGGACGGCGCATCGCATGGCAGATGCCGCCGGCGCGGCGATACTGCCGCATTTCCGCGGGCCGGGACTTTCCGTCGACAACAAGACTGCCACCGGCTTCGATCCGGTGACTGTGGCCGACCAGGCCTCGGAACGTGCCATGTTGAAGGTGCTTGACCAGTTGCGTCCGCAAGACGCCGTTCTGGGCGAGGAGTACGGCCGGCGCGCAGGCAAAAGCGGGCTGACCTGGGTAATCGACCCGATCGACGGGACGCGGTCGTTTCTCTCCGGCACCCCTGTCTGGGGAGTGCTAGTCGCCCTTTGTGGCGAGGATGGCCCGCTGTTCGGCCTGATTGACCAGCCTTTCACCGGCGAGCGTTTCGCAGGGGGGCTTGGTGTGTCGGAATGGACACGCGGGTCCGAGCGGAAATGTCTGGGAACCCGGTCCACTGGCGCCCTGTCGCAGGCCATCCTGTTCTCGACGTTTCCGGAAGTCGGCACCTCCGACGAAGGCCGCGCCTTTCATGTGCTGTCGCGCCAGTGCCGGCTGACGCGCTACGGGATGGACTGCTATGCCTATGCCCTGCTCGCGCTGGGCCAGATCGACCTCGTGGTCGAGGCGGGGCTCCATGCTTACGACGTGGCGGCTCCCATCGCGGTGATCGAGGCCGCTGGGGGAATCGTCACTGACTGGGAAGGTAGGCCGGCGCATGGTGGCGGGCGGATACTTGCAGCGGCAAATACCGCGCTGCACACCGCCGCGCTCGAAGTCCTCTCGCGCGAGGTGGCGGGCTAGTCCGCCGCGCCGATACGTCCGTGCCGCGCCTGCCTCTCGCTGTGATCCTGGCCACCGTGGTGCTCGACGCCATGGGAATCGGACTGATCCTGCCAGTGATGCCCGCGCTGTTGCAGGACGTGACGGGCGCCGGGCTTGGTCAGGCGGCGCTCTGGGGCGGTATCCTTTCGACATCCTTCGCCGTCATGCAGTTTTTGTGCGGCCCGGGGGTGGGCGTCCTGTCCGACCGCTTCGGGCGTCGCCCGGTGCTGATCCTGTCGCTGGTGGTGATGTCGGCGGACTACCTGGTGATGGCAGTGGCCGGGTCGGTCTGGCTGTTGCTGGCGGCGCGCGTGGTCGGCGGAATTACGGCCGCCACTCAGTCGACTGCGATGGCGGCGATTGCCGACATGTCGCCTCCGGACCGCAAGGCGCAGAACTTCGGACTGATCGGCGCGGCTTTCGGTGCGGGGTTCGTCCTCGGGCCCCTGATCGGCGGATTGCTAGGCGAACTCGGTCCCCGGGCCCCGTTCTATGCGGCGGCTGCATTGGCCGCCGCCAACGCGGTGCTGGCATGGGCGGTGCTTCCCGAAACCGCGCCTGCGCGCGGAAAGGCCCCGAGCCGGTCGCTGAACCCCTTCGGCGCGTTCCGGGGCATCGGCCGCCTGCCGGGGGTCGGACGGCTTCTGCTTCTGTTTTTCCTCTACCAGGTCGCCTTCTTTGCCTACCCATCGGTCTGGGCGTTCTTTACCGAGGCGCGCTTCGGCTGGACCCCGGCCATGACCGGCCTGTCGCTGGCATCCTTCGGTGTCTCGATCGCCTTGGTGCAGGGCTGGCTGATCCGCATCGTTCTGCCCCGCTGGGGCGAAGCACGGACTGTCCTTGCAGGGATCGCCTTCAACGCCTGCGCCTTCCTCGCCATGGGCACTGTCACCTCCGGCACGCTGGCACTTTTCCTGACGCCGCTGACGGCGCTTGGCGCAGTGGTCACGCCGGCTCTGCAAGGCATGATGAGTCGCGCCACGCCGGGCGACCGCCAGGGCGAGTTGCAAGGCGTGATCGCAGCGGCCGGGGCCATGGCGATGATCATCTCACCGCTCCTGATGACCCGCGTTTTCGCTGCTTTCGCCGACCCCGACACGCCGCCATTCCTGCCCGGTGCGCCGTTCCTCGTCTCGATGGCACTGATGGGCGTCTGCGCCGTGGTGTTCCTCTGGCCGCGGCGAGGTGCCTCGGACATGCCGCAAGCGCGCTGAAAGCGGCATCAGCTGTCGTAATCCTGCGCGCCGCTGGGGGTGGAGCGTGCCCTTGTCGTTCCAGCATCGGGAGGGTTCCATGCCGCGCATCCGCGCCGCCGTCTGCCACGCCTTCGGTCAGCCCTTGACCATCGAGGAAGTGGACCTGCGCCCGCCGGGCCCCGGTGAAGTCATGGTGCGCCTGTCTGCCGTCGCCATCTGCCATTCCGACATCGCCTTTGCCGAGGGCGCCTGGGGCGGCACGCTGCCGGCGGTCTTTGGCCACGAGGCTACCGGCGAAGTGGCCGAGGTCGGCCCCGGTGTCACCAGCCATGCGCCGGGCGACCGTGTCATCGTCACGCTGATCCGATCCTGCGGCACCTGTCCCACCTGCGCAACCGGCCATCCGGTGCGGTGCGAGACGCCCTACAACCGCGATACCGGTCCGCTTTCAACCACCACCGGAGGTGTGCTCAGCCATGGTTTGAACTGCGGGGCCTTCGCCGAGGCCGTTGTCGTGCACGCCTCGCAACTCGCCTCGGTCCCCGCCGACATGGCCCCCGAGGCAGCCTGCCTGCTCGCATGTGGTGTCATCACCGGGGTCGGTGCGGCGGTGAACACCGCGAGGATCCGTCCGGGCGAGGTTGTGGTCGTGGTCGGCGCCGGAGGCGTGGGTCTGAATGCGATCCAGGGCGCCCGGATCGCGGGGGCCGCGCGGATCGTGGCGGTGGATCCGGTTCCATCCAAGCTGGACGATGCCCGCAGCTTCGGTGCGACCGACGTTGTCCCGGCGTCGGATCCCGACCTGCGCTCTGCGCTGCGCGGCGTCACCGGGGGGCGCATGGCCGATGCCGTCCTTGTCTGCACCGGCGCCCTTGCGGCCTATGACAGCGCCTTGGCGCTGCTCGCCCCGGGTGGGCGGATGGTAATGGTCGGGATGCCCCATTCCGGGGCCCGCTCCAGTTATGAACCCGTCATGGTCGCTGCGCTGGGGCAGGGGATGCAGGGATCGCTCATGGGCGACACGGTTCTCGCGCGCGACATCCGCTGGATGGTGGACCTCTGGCGGCAGGGGCGGCTCAAGCTCGAGGATCTGGTCTCTGCCCGCTTCCCGCTGGACCGGATCAACGAAGCCATCGCCGACACGAAGGCCGGAACCGCCCGACGCAACGTCATCCTCCTCTGACCCTGGACCTTTCCCCTTCGTCCTTGCCGCAATACTCTCGGGGGATGCAGAGGGCAGACAGCCTCCCGCCCTTGCCGCCAGGGGGACCGCAATGCGCCTGACCGACCTCGACGTTATCGTCACCGCACCCCCGGCGCCAGGTTGGGGCGGGCACTACTGGATCCTCGTGAAGATCACCACCGACACCGGAATCACCGGTTGGGGCGAGGTCTATGCCGCCGCCGTGGGCCCGGACGCCATGATGGCGGTCATCCGCGACGTGTTCGACCGCCACATGGCTGGAGAAAGCCCCGAGAACATCGAGTTGATGTTCCGCCGCGCCTATTCGTCGGGCTTCACCCAGCGGCCCGATCCTACGGTGATGGGCGCCTTCTCGGGGCTGGAGATCGCCTGCTGGGACATTCTGGGCAAGGATCGCGACCGGCCCGTCTGGGCACTGATCGGCGGGCGCACGAACGCCCGCTTGCGCGCCTATACCTACCTCTATCCGATGCCGCACCACCCGCCCGCCGCCTTCTGGTCCTCGCCAGACATGGCGGCCGAGGCCGCGTCGGCCGCGGTGTCGCAAGGCTGGACGGCGGTCAAGTTTGACCCGGCAGGCCCCTACACCATCCGCAGTGGGCACGATCCGTCCATGTCGGACATTACCCGTTCGGTCGCCTTCTGCCGACAGATCAGGGGTGCCGTGGGCGACCGGGCCGACCTGCTGTTCGGCACGCACGGGCAGTTTTCAACCGGTGGTGCGATCCGAATGGCGCAGGCGATCGAGCCCTTTGGCCCGCTCTGGTACGAGGAGCCCGTGCCACCTGACAACGTGACCGCAATGGCCCGTGTCGCCAGCGCGACCTGTATTCCTGTGGCGGCGGGGGAACGGCTGACCACCATCGCCGAATTCGCGCCGCTCCTGCGCGAAGGTGCGGCATCGATCCTGCAACCGGCGCTGGGCCGGGCGGGCGGCATCAACGAGGGACGCAAGATCGCGACCCTGGCGCAGGCCTACAACGCACTGGTCGCTCCACATCTCTACGCGGGACCGGTGGAGTGGGCGGCGAACATCCACCTCGGCGTCGCGATCCCGAACCTGCTGATGGTCGAGACGCTGGATACGCCGTTTCATTCCGCACTGATCGGTGGCACGATCGCGGTTCAGGACGGCCATGTCGAGGCGCCATCCGGTGCTGGCCTTGGCATCGAAGTTGACGAGGCACTGGCCCGGGCGCACCCCTATAGCGGCGACCGGCTGCACCTCGAAATGCAAGAGGCACCCTGCGATTATGCCCGGCCGAACGATTTCCAGGGCGGCGCTCCACGGGACTAGGGATCAGAGGAACCCGCGCCAGACGAGGACAACCAGCAACAGCGCGACAACTACCAGCACCTGGAAGCCAAGGGTGGCGATCATGTCCAGCACGGTTGCCCGCCGGGCGGCGGACCGATCTATGGATGTCAGATGTGCGACCAGCGCGGCATGGGCGCGGGCGACGCGGTTGGGATCGATCCGGCGTGCGAGTCGGGGGTTGGCGGCCATGTGCTGTGCGTCGACAAGATCTGCCGCCGCCACGCGCAGGTCGGGCGGCAAACGGCGCCGGACTCGCGACACCCGGTGGGCCAGCGTCGACCCTCGCACGCCAAGGCGTTCGCCAATCAGCCCGGCCACCTCGTCGGCCAGTGCGTTCACATCCATACCCAGCATCCCCCGACGCCCCGGAGGGCTCCATAGGGGCAGGGGTGAGGCGGGGGCAACGGGTCTGGTGTCCGGACACTGCTGAAGCTATCCCCCTGCGTCATGCTGACCACATATGAAACCCCGCCCGAGGGCGTCGAGACCGCGCCACCGCTTCTTATCGCCCATGGCCTGTTCGGATCGGCGCGCAACTGGGCGGGCATGGCAAAGCGCCTTGCCGTCGGCCGCAAGGTTGTGGCGGTCGACATGCGCAACCACGGGACCAGTCCCTGGTTGCCCTCGCATGGCTACGCCGATCAGGCCGCCGATCTGGCCGAGGTCATCACTGCGCTGGGCGGACAGGTCGATGTGCTGGGGCATTCCATGGGCGGAAAGGCGGCGATGGCGCTGGCGTTGATCCACCCTGACCGCGTCCGCCGACTCGTCGTCGGGGATATTGCGCCCGTTTCCTATGCGCACACCCAGTCGCACCTGATTTCCGCCATGCGGGACTTGGACCTGACCCGCGTCACGCGACGATCCGAGGCCGACAGGCTGCTGGCCGAAACCGTCACCGATGCAGGTGTAAGAGCCTTCCTGCTGCAATCGCTCGATGTCGAGCCCCGGCAGTGGAGGCTGAATCTGGATGTGCTGGAAGCCGAAATGCCGCAGATCATCGGCTGGCCGGGGATCGAAGGCCGCGTGAACGTGCCGGCGCTGTTCCTGACCGGGGCGATGTCTCGATACGTCCTGCCTGAACACGAAGCAGGCATCCGGGCCTTGTTTCCCGCAGCCCGGATCAGTTCGGTGGCGGGGGCAGGACACTGGTTGCACGCCGATCGCCCGCAGGAGGTGGCGTCAGCGGTCTTGTCGTTCCTGGACGCCTGAGTATTCGCGCGATCCCGGCCGCTCGCAGTGTTGCCGCAAGAATCGAAGGGATCAGCGGCCCGACAACCCGCCACGCAGGAGCGCCGAAATCCGCTCGCGTTCGCCCGAATGACGCGGATTACCAGCACCCTTTCGCTGGCGTGGGGCTTCCGCTTCGGTTCGGGCCGCGAAGGCGAGAAATGACGCAGAGGCGATCACCGGTGCGGCTTGAGGCGTAAAGTCCGACAGGAATGTCGATACGGCGGCGCAGCCGCGCCACGCAATCCTTGCCGGAAGCCGGGCGATACGCCCGGACGGTGGCAGCACACCATTCATGAACCCTGTCCCCCCGGACTGATTCCCACGCCCTAACCCTTTTGCGAGATTCGGGCAGGATTGTGGCATGCAAGGATTTGTCCACAAGTCTTCCCACAGCAGGTGTGACCCGTAAAGCTCCGAATTAAAATCATAATACAGAAAATATCCTCGGGCGACACAGCCCTGGATAGAGAGGATTTTGCACAATTTTCCGGCGCCGCCCAGATTTCGGGCTGATGCGCTCAGAGCGGCCTGGACATCGGACAGACGGGAAAGGCGATTCCCGGGGCGAGCGGAATCATCACTTCGGGCGCGGGGCCCCGGCTGCGAAACCCCTGCGCGAGGTAGAAGGGCACGGCTGTCCGCGTCGAAAGGCATATCAGTGATGTAAGCTGGGCGGTTCTGGCCGTTTCAATCACCCGCGCGATGATCGCCTGGCCGATCCCGCGGCGCAGCGTGCGATCATCCGTTACCACATGTCGCACGTCGCCACAGCGCCCGGTCATCCCCTCCGGCGGCACGCTGCGGGTTGTCCAGCCACCCGCTCCCACAATCGCGCCGTCGGCGTCCACAGCCACGAAGTAGGTGCCCGACGCCAGAAGTTCCGGGCGCGCGCGCGAAATGATGGGCAACGCCGTCACGATGACCGAGGGCGGATAGTCGGCCTTCAACAGCCGCGGATAACTGCGGCCGAGCAGCGCATCCACAGCCGTGGTATCAGCGGGCGACGCGGTTCGGACAGTGATCCTGGCATCCGTGCTTTCCATGCCATGGATGTGGGGTACCCAGGGCGTCCGGCAAGGCAAAAGCAAAGGCCGCACCGGGTTTCCGGCGCGGCCAGCGGCTCTCAGGCAACAAACCCTGGCAGGGACGTGACTACTTGATCTTGCCTTCCTTGTACTCGACGTGCTTGCGCACGACGGGATCGTACTTCTTGACCACCATCTTCTCCGTCATCGTGCGGGCATTCTTCTTCGTGACGTAGAAGTGCCCGGTATCGGCCGTCGAGTTCAGCCGGATCTTGATCGTCGTCGGTTTCGCCATCTCGTCTCTCCCACGCGGGGCATGGCCCGCGGTTCATCGGCGCATGGGCCGACGGTGCATTCGGAAGCCTGCCTTTTAGCCAGCGCGCCCCCGCTGTCAAGCGGGGGCGGGGGGCGTAGAGGTATCAGGCGTCGCCATGAATCTTCGCGACCGTTTCGGCGGAAAGCCCCAGCGCCGAGGCAAGTCGGCGCAGGTAAGCCAGCTCGGCTGGGTGGTCGAGGGTGATCGCGGCCACCGAAGCTGCGTAGACCTGCGCCTTCAACTCGTCGTTGGTGTCTGCCACCAGGCCCGCCATGTCGGGGGGAGAGGTCATCAGGCCCTCGACCCAGGCACGCTCGTCCGGTTCGGCATCGACCAGGGCATCCAGGATCTTCATGCGCTCTTCCGCGTCAATCTGTCCGTCGGCTTTGGCCGCCTCGACCATGGCGCGGATCATCAGGCGGGCCTGCGCCTCCATTGCGCCAGTGGTATCGGCGCCCGTCATGGCATCGAACATGCCAGTCGCTGCAGTCGTGCCCGCAGCTGCCGCCCCACCCATCGCCGCCATCAGGCGTCCGATCCCGGCAGAGGCCGTGTCGGTGCCCGTCACCGTCGCTCCACCCATCTGGGC
>CAYYOE010000013.1:0-28114 GCA_964473055.1 uncultured Rhodobacterales bacterium
GGGCGCGGCGGGCGTATTTCATCGAACGCGGGGCGACGGCGTCGGACCATGGGCACGCCACGGCGCGCACCGCCGACCTGTCGGAGGCGGAGGCGGAGGCGCTGTTCGCGCGGGTGGTCAAAGGGCCGGTAAGTCCTGACGACGCAGACCTTTTTCGCGGGCAGATGCTGACCGAGATGGCGCGGATGAGCCTCGACGACGGGCTGGTGATGCAGATCCACCCCGGCAGCTTCCGCAACCATTCCGCCCCGGTGCTCGCCCTCCATGGCCGCGACAAGGGCTATGACATCCCGACCCGCACCGACTATGTCCGCGCCCTGCGCCCGCTGCTATCGGCCGTAGGCGAACGCGCCGACCTGACGGTGATCGTCTTCACGCTGGACGAGACAGCCTATGCCCGCGAACTGGCGCCCCTTGCGGGCGTCTATCCCGCGCTGCGCCTCGGCCCCGCCTGGTGGTTCCATGACAGCCCCGAAGGCATGCGCCGCTTCCGCGAAATGACGACGGAAACCGCGGGCTTCCACAACACCGTGGGCTTCAACGACGACACCCGTGCCTTCATGTCCATTCCTGCGCGCCACGACATGGCGCGCAGGGTCGACTGCGCCTTCCTCGCCAACCTCGTCGCCACAGGGCGTCTGGGGCGCGACGAGGCGCCCGAGGTCGCCCGCGACCTTGCCTATGGCCTTGCCAAGGCCGCCTACCGTCTGTGACGCAAAAATCAGGGAGGATCACCATGCGCCACTTCAGGACACCCCTCGCAGCACTTCTCGCCTCGGCGGCCTTCGCCGGGTCGGCGGTTGCCTGCGAGATCACGCTGCGGTCATCCGACACGCACCCCGCGGGCTATCCCACGGTCGCGGCTGTCGAGCACATGGGGATGCTGCTCAAGGAACGCTCGGGCGACCGCATCTGCATCGAGGTCTTCCCCTCGGCCCAGCTGGGCGAGGAGCGTGACACCATCGACCAGACCAAGTTCGGCGTGATCGACCTCAACCGCGTGTCGATGGGCCCCTTCAACAACATCATCGAGGAAACCAAGGTCGTCTCGCTGCCGTTCATCTTCCGCGGCACCGACCACATGCACCGCGTGATGGACGGACCCGTAGGCGACGAGATCCTCGCCGCCTTCGAACCGCACGGCTTCGTGGGCCTCGCCTACTACGACGGCGGGTCGCGGTCGTTCTACAACCGCGAACGCCCGATCCGGTCGATCGAGGATATGGCGGGCCTGAAGATTCGCGTCATGCAGTCCGACGTCTTTGTCGACATGATGCTGGCGATGGGCGCGAACGCAACGCCGATGCCCTTCGGCGAGGTTTACTCCTCGATCCAGACCGGCGTCATCGACGGGGCCGAGAACAACTGGCCCAGCTACGAATCCACCGGCCACTACGAGGTCGCGGGCTACTACACCCTGAACGAGCATCTGATCGTCCCCGAAGTTCTGGTGATGTCCAAGATCAGCTGGGACAAGCTGACACCCGAGGACCAGGAACTTGTCCGTCAGGCCGCCAAGGATTCTATCCCGGTCAACCGCGAACTCTGGGCCGCGCGCGAGGCGGAATCCGAGGCCAAGGTGCGCGCCGCGGGAGTCGAGATCATCAACGACATCGACAAGACCCCGTTCATCGAGGCGATGGCGCCCGTCTACCAGAAACATGCCAACACGCCCGCGCTGCAAAGCCTGGTGGAACGCATCCAGGCAACCGAGTGATCGGCTGACCGCCACATGGGGCGGCCCCGTCACCGGGCCGCCCCGACTGCCCGGGGGATACAGTGCAGGCAGCGATGGAACGTTTGGCGCTTGGGCTGGGGCGTGTGGCTACGGCGGCGCTCTGGCTTGCCGGTACGGCGCTGGTCGCGATGACCACGCTGATCATGGCGCAGGTGGTGTTCCGCTACGTGCTGAACAGTTCGATCGTCTGGTCGGAACCGGCGGCCGTCATCCTGATGGGCTGGTTCATCTTCCTTGGTGCCGCCGTCGGCATCCGCGAAGGCTATCACCTGTCCTTCGACATCCTGCTGTTTGTCCTGCCCCCGCGCGGCAAGGCGGTGCTGCATTCGATTTCCGATGTCGTCGTGGGGGCCTTCGGCTGCGGCATGGTCTGGTTCGGCGGGCAGCTGGCCTGGTCCTCGGCGGGGGTGAAACTGCCCACCCTCGGCATCTCGGGCGCCTTCGACTTCCTGCCGATCATGGCCGGCGGCGTGCTGGTCGTGCTGTTCTCGGCCGAACGCCTCGCGCGCCGCGCCGCAGGCCTGCCGACCGCCCGCTTCGGCGACGCCCCTCCCGATACGCCAGCCGCGACGGGGGCCTGAGATGGAACTCTGGGTCCTGTTCGGCAGCTTCGCCACGCTTCTGATCATCGGCACGCCCGTGGCCTTCTGCCTCGGCATCGCGTCCTTCGCCACGATCCTCTACATGGGCCTGCCGCCCATGGTGGTGTTCCAGCGCCTGAACTCGGGCGTGTCGGTGTTCGCGCTGATGGCGATCCCGTTCTTCATCTTCGCGGGCGAACTGATGGTGCGCGGAGACATCGCCCGCCGCCTGATCGCGCTGGCAGGCGGCATGGTCGGCCACCTGCGCGGCGGGCTCGGCCAGGTCAACATCTCGGCCTCGGTGCTGTTCGGCGGCATCTCGGGCTCGGCCGCGGCGGATGCGTCTGCCATCGGCGGGCTGATGGTGCCGCAGATGAAGGCGCGCGGCTATGGCGCGGATTATGCGGTGAACATCACCGTCGTCTCCTCGATCATCGCCCTGATGATCCCGCCCAGCCACAACCTGATCATCTATTCGATCGCCGGCGGCGGGCGCATCTCGATCGCAGACCTGTTCACGGCGGGCATCCTGCCGGGCCTCCTGCTGGCGCTGTCCCTGATGGTCGCGGCCTGGCTGGTGGCGGCCCGTCGCGGCTACCCGACCGAGGCCTTTCCCGGCTGGGCAATCCTGGGCGGGCTGTTCCTGAACGCGGTCCCCGGCCTTCTGCTGATCGGGATCATCTTCGGCGGCGTCCGGTCGGGGGTGTTCACGGCGTCGGAATCCTCCTGCATCGCGGCGGTCTATGCGCTGCTGGTCACGACGCTCGCCTACCGGACGATGACCTGGGCGAACTTCAAGGCCTCGACCTTCGCCGCGGTGCGCACGACGGCCATGGTGCTGATGGTGATCGGCTGCGCCGCCGCCTTCGGCTGGCTTCTGGCGCTTCTCCGGGTGCCCGCCAGCATGATCGCCGTCATGCAGGGGATCAGCGACAACCCCATCGTGATCCTGCTGCTGATCAACCTGATCCTGCTGATCCTCGGCAGCTTCATGGACATGTCGCCGCTGATCGTCATAACGACGCCGATCTTCCTGCCGGTCGCCACCGCCTTCGGTGTCGATCCCATCCACTTCGGCGTCATCATGATCCTGAATCTCGGCATCGGCCTCTGCACGCCACCCGTGGGCGCGGTCCTGTTCGTCGGCTGCGCGGTCGGGCGCATCGGCGTGGGCGAGGTCATCCGCACGATCTGGCCCTTCTACGGCGCGGCCTTCGCCACGCTGATGGCCGTCACCTACATCCCCGGCCTGTCCCTCTGGCTGCCCGCGCTGTTCAAATGACCGCGACATTCCCAGAAACCCCGACCGACCCCGGCGTCACCCGCCAGGTCCTGGCCGAAACCCCCGCCCTGATGGTCGTGGCCTTCCGCTTCGCACACGAAGGCTCCGAGGGTCGCCTGCACCGCCACCCGCATGTCCAGTCCACCTACGTCGCCTCGGGCCGCTTCCGCTTCACCGTCGGCGAAACCGACCGCGAGATCGGCCCGGGCGATGCCCTGGTCATCCCCGGCGACACGCCGCACGGCTGCCTCTGCCTCGCCCCCGGTACCCTGATCGACACCTTTACCCCGCGCCGCGACGACTTCCTCTGACCCCTTCATCCTTGCCGAAATACCTTCGGGGGGCGCGGGGGGCAGACAGCCCCCCGCTCTTCCGAAACCGCCTTCACCGGCCCCGCCGAAAGGACCGCACGATGCTGACCGTCGAAACCCGCCACCAGGTCTCCGCCACCGAGGCGAGGGGCCTCGACACCGCAGGGCTGCGCCGCGCCTTCCTGGCCGAAGGGCTGTTCGCGAACGGGCAGATCCGTCTGTGCTACACCCATTACGACCGGATGATCGTCGGCGGGGCCGTACCGGGCGACGCGACCCTGACCCTCGACCACGTCAGCGAAACCGGCACGCCGGGCTTTCTCGACCGCCGCGAACTGGCCATCGTCAACATCGGCGGCCCGGGCACTGTGACGGCGGCAGGACACAGCCATGCGATGGACCGGGGCGATGTCCTCTACCTCGGCATGGGTGCGGGGCCGGTCACCTTCGCGGGCGCAGGGCGGTTCTACCTCGTCTCGGCCCCCGCCCACGCGACCCACCCCACCCGCCTGATCCGCCTGGGCGATGCGAAACAGGTCAAGCTCGGCAGCATCGAGACCTCGAACGACCGCACCATCCACCAGTTCGTCCACCCCGACGTCATGCCGTCGTGCCAGCTGGTGCTGGGCTACACCCGTTTCGCGCCCGGATCGGTCTGGAACACCATGCCCGCGCATGTCCACGACCGCCGGATGGAGGCGTACCTGTACTTCGATCTCGCCGACACCGCCCGCGTGTTCCACATGATGGGCGAACCCGCGGAAACCCGGCACCTGGTGGTGAAGAACGAGGAAGGCGTCCTGTCGCCGCCCTGGTCGATCCACTGCGGCGCGGGCACCGGCGCCTATGCCTTCATCTGGGCCATGGCGGGCGACAACGTCGACTATCGCGACATGGACATGGTCGCGATGGAGGACCTGCGGTGATTTCCTTCTCGCTTGCCGGGCGCCGGGCGCTGGTGACCGGGGCCAATACCGGCATCGGGCAGGCCATCGCCGTGGCACTGGCGGACGCAGGCGCCCATGTCACCTGCGCCGCCCGGCGCGACTGCGACGACACCCTTGCAGCCATTGCGGCGGCGGGCGGTCAGGCTGCGTCGGTGGCGCTCGACTTCGCGAACCCGATGGCGGCCACGCATGGGCTGTTCGAGGCGACGGCCTGCGACATCCTGGTCAACAACGCCGGGATCATCCACCGCGCCGATGCCCTGGACCACACCGAGGCCGACTGGGACGAGGTCCTTGACGTGAACCTCAAGGCCGCCTTCTTCACCGCCCAGGCCTTCGCCCGCGCGGCCATGGCGCGGCCGGCACCCGCCCCCCCCCCTGACACCCCGGGCAGCCGGGCCAAGATCGTCAACGTGGCCTCGCTCCTGTCGTTCCAGGGCGGCATCCGCGTGCCCGCCTATACCGCGTCCAAGCACGCCATCGCGGGCGTGACCAAGGCGTTGGCCAACGAATGGGCGGCCCATGGCATCAACGTGAACGCCATCGCGCCAGGCTACATCGAAACGAACAACACCGAAGCGCTGCGCGCCGACCCGGACCGGTCGGCCGCGATCCTTGCGCGTATTCCCGCGGGCCGCTGGGGCGACCCCGCCGATATTGCCGGGGCCGCGGTCTTTCTCTGCGCGCCGGCATCGGATTACATTCACGGCGCGATCCTGAACGTCGATGGAGGCTGGCTTGCCCGCTGATCTGCCCAAACCCGCGGCCCTGCCCCGCCTCACCCGCACCGGCCCCGCGCCGCGCACCGGGATCGTCCACCTCGGCCTCGGCGCCTTCTTTCGCGCCCATGGTGCGGTCTACATCGCCGAAGCCATGGCGCGGACGGGGGGCGGCTGGGGCATCCTTGGCGTGTCCCTGCAACGTCCCGACATGCGCGACGCGCTCGCGCCCCAGGGCGGCGTCTACACCGCGCTGGAACTCGGCCCCGACGGCCAGACCGCCCGTGTGGTGGACAGCGTGACCGCCGTCCTGGTCGCGCGCGAGGATCCCGGCGCCGTGATCGCCGCAATGGCCGACCCCGCCGTGCGGATCGTGTCGCTGACCGTCACCGAAAAGGGCTACTGCCACAATCCCGCGACCGGCGCCTTGAACCTGGCGCATCCCGACATCGCCCACGATATCGCCCATCCCCTGCCCGTGTCCGCGCCCGGATTCCTGGTGCGCGGCCTTGAGGCCCGCCACGCCGCTGGCCTGCCGCCCTTCACGGTCCTCTGCTGCGACAACCTGCCCGACAACGGGCATGTCGTACGGGGCGTGGTTCTGGACCTTGCCCGCGCGATCGACCCCGCGCTTGCGGACTGGATCGAGGCCCACGGCCGCTTCCCCTCCACCATGGTGGACCGGATCGTGCCCGCCACGACGGACGAGACGCTGGATACCGTCGCCCGCCTGACCGGCCACCACGACGCGGCCCCCGTGCAGCACGAACCCTTCCGGCAATGGGTGATCGAGGACGATTTCGTGGGCGGCGACCGGCCGGACCTCGCCCCCCTCGGCGTGCAGTTCACCGACGACGTGACCCCATGGGAGCACATGAAGCTGCGGATGCTGAACGGCACCCATTCGGCGCTGGCCTATACCGGCTATCTCGCCGGCCACGACACCATCGCCGACTGCATGGCCGACCCGGTGTTCGCGGCCTACGCCCGCCGCCTGTGGTCGCGCGAGATCATACCCGCGCTTGCCCCGCCCTCCGGCGCGGACCTCGCGGCCTACGCCCAGGCGCTGGCCGACCGCTACGCCAACCCCGGCATCCGTCACCGGACCTGGCAGATCGCCATGGACGGCAGCCAGAAGCTGCCCCAGCGCATCCTTGGCACGCTCGCCACCACCTTTGACGATGGCCGCCACGCGCCCGGTCTGATCCTGGCCGTCGCGGCCTGGATGCGGTATGTCGCGGGCATCGACGAACAGGGCCAGCCCATCGACGTCCGCGATCCCCTCGCCGCCCGCCTGCGCGCGCTGTGCGACGCGAACCCCGCGCCTGACGCCCGCGTGCGCGCGCTTCTGGGCGTGGCCGAGGTGTTCCCGCCCGTCCTGATCCCCCGCCTGACGGCGCCCGTTACCGCCGCCCTCATCCGCCTGACCGACGCGGGCGCCCGCGCCGCCGTCTCTGACCTGACCGAGGTTTCCGCATGATCGAAAGCTGGCGCTGGTACGGCCCCTTCGACAGGATCACCCTGCCCCAGATCGCCCAGACGGGTGCTGTCGGCATCGTGACCGCCCTGCACGAGATCCCCTATGGCGAGGTCTGGCCGCAGGACCTGATCGCATCCCGCAAGCGGGAAATCGAAGCCGCGGGCTTCCAGTGGGTCGTGGTGGAAAGCCTGCCGATCCACGAACGCATCAAGCGTGGCGACGGCGACCTGAGCCAGTTGTTCGCGAGCTACCGCCAGTCGATGGCGAACCTTGCGGCCGAGGGCATCCATACCATCTGCTACAACTTCATGCCGCTGATCGACTGGACGCGAACCGACCTTGCCCACCCCGTCGCTCGCGGCGGCACCTGCCTGCGGTTCGAGGCGCACCGCATGGCCGCGTTCGAGATCCACATGCTGGGCCGCGCCGCGGCCGAGGACGACTATTCCCCGGAAGTCCGCGCCCGCGCGGCCGCCTGGTTCCAGCAGGCGACCGAGGCCGACCGCGACGCACTGCTGCATTCGATCATGTCCGGCCTTCCCGGCGCCTTCGACCGCTATGACATCGCGGGCCTGCGCGCAGGACTTCAGGGCTATGACGGGATCGGGCGTGACGCGCTGCGGGCGAACTACAAGCGGTTCCTGGACGAAGTCATCCCCGCGGCGGAAGACCTTGGCATGCGCTTGTGCGTGCACCCCGACGACCCCCCGCGCGATATCCTGGGCCTGCCCCGGATCGTCGCCTCCGGCCCCGACCTCGACTGGGTGCTGGCCGCCGTGGACAGTCCCGCGAACGGGGTCACGCTGTGCTCGGGGTCGCTCGGCGCGAACCCCGCCAACGACGTGCCCGCGATTGCCCGCTCCGTCGCGCCCCGCATCCACTTCGCGCATCTGCGCAACGTGCGGAAAGACCCGGACGGCAGCTTCGAGGAAGCCGCGCATCTGGACGGGGATACAGACATGGTAGCCCTTATCAGCGCCCTGCTGGACGAGGAGTTTCGACGCAAGGCAGAAGGCCGGACCGATGCCCTGATCCCCTTCCGTCCCGACCACGGGCACGAGTTGCTTTCGGATATCGGTGCGGGCACCCATCCGGGCTATCCGCTGGTCGGGCGGTTGCGGGGACTGGCGGAACTGCGCGGGGTCGCCCGGGCCCTTTCGCAGGTTCGGGGCTGACAACATCCGACGCCCGAAGGTTGACAAGTCATACTGAAACAGTCAGTCTTTGGGCATCGCTCAGCCACCCTCGGGGGAAGCCGGCGCCGCAACCCTAGCCCCGAGTATCCAATGACCCATATGAACATCCCCTTCGACGGAAAACGCCAGCGCCCCGGCCTGGAGCAAGCCACCAGCCGCGACCCCGCTTGGGAAACGGTCCCCGTGCACAATGCGGCAGACCTGACCAGGGGCGGCGTAGTGGCGCACATCCGGCTGGATGCGCAGACCTACATGTTGAGGATCACCCGGCAAGGCAAGCTGATCCTTACGAAATAATCGGATCAGCTTCCTGCGGCCTTTCTGACCGGACCGTCGGATCGACGCCTTAGAACTGCAGGTTGATCTCGGACTCGGCGAACCTGACCTCGATTCGGCGACCGGAATCCTCTGCCGCAAGCGGTGCCAGGACAAATTGCACCTCGGCCGCCGACACCTCGCCGGGTTCGGCATCCCCGGACGCAAGAATTGCCCATTTCGGCGGATCGAAGCGCAGACGCGCGGCCTCGCCTCGGACCAGCCACGGGCCGTCGTCCGCATCGGCAGTCACTGTCAGCCGCCCGCCCCAGGGCATTGCCGCCTCGGCGCACATCAACACCAGAAACGCCAGCTTGACCTCTCGGCGCGACAGATCTGTCGGCGTTTGCCACGCATAGCTCAGCCGCCCGCCTGCCGACAGCGCGTTCAGAATTGATGACACCTCCTCGCGTCCGATCCGCTGTCCCGTCATCGCCGCGCCAAAGGCCACGCGAAAGAACCTTATGCGCGCGCTGGCATTATCGACGCTTTCCGATATCAGCGACATCTCGGGGCCGGCGACCGCACCCGACATTGCCAGCAGTTCTACGCCATTGCCGATCGCACCCAGTGGGCTGATAAGATCGTGGCAGATCCGCGAACCCAAGAGCGCCGTCAGTTCCGCCGGGCGCATCAGACCGCCCTCCCCCAGCCGCACCGAAAGCCGAGGATCCCGATGACCGGCACGAACGCCATCCTGACCCCGGGCATGTATGTCCGCCACCCGGATCGGCCCGACTGGGGCCTGGGACAGGTGCAATCCAACATAGGCGATCGCATCACCGTCAATTTCCAGAATGAAGGCAAGGTGCTGATTGACGGCACCCGTATCGTGCTCGACCCGGTGTTCGACATCTGATCCCCCAATTTCCCCGGGGAACGCACACGCCCCGACTGCAACAAAGCGTAGAACAACCAGAGCGTGTGTCAATTCCAGGCACCCTCGGCCTGCGTTGCATCAGCGGCGCCTGCGCCCTAAGAGCCACAACAAGAACTCGCCAGAGGGACCATCCGATGACCGAGCCCCCGATCACCGTGCGCCTTGCCGGGACCGAGGCCGAAGTCAGAGCGGCCCTCGCCCTGCGATACCATGTCTTCGTGACAGAGATGGGCGGCGGCGGTAGTGGCGTCGACCATGTCGCCAGAACCGAATCCGATCGCTTCGACGCGATCGCCAGGCATCTGAATGTCTGGCAGGGCGACAGCCTGCTGGGCACGACGCGGCTGATCGACGAATCTGGCGCCGCGAAGGCCGGCGGCTTCTATAGCGCGGCGGAATTCGACCTTGCGCCCCTTGTTGCCTCTGGTCGGCGCCTCCTTGAACTTGGCCGCACCTGCCTGCACCCCGATCACCGGGGCGGGGCGGCAATGTTCCATCTCTGGTCAGGGCTCGCCGATCTGGTGCTGGACGAGGGGATAGAGGTGCTGCTCGGTGTCGCGAGCTTTCACGGCACCGACCTGGCGGAACTCGCCGAACCCCTCGCATTCCTTTACCATCACCACCTCGCGCCCCAGGCGATGCGGCCGCGCGCCAAAGGCCCGCAGGCCCGGTCGATGAACCTGATGCCCGTCGAAGCAATCGACCGCCGCCGCGCCATGCTTGCCACGCCCGCACTGATCAAGGCCTACCTGCGCCTTGGCGGCGTCGTGGGCGACGGAGCCTGGATCGACGCCCCCTTCAATACCACGGACATTTGCCTGGTTCTCGATACGGCGCGCATGAACGACCGGGCGCGTGCAATCTACACCCGGGGACTGACAACGTGACGCCCACATGGCGCGGCGCCGATCCACCCGCCCGGGCGCCGATCACCCCTGCGGGCTGGCTGCGGGTGGCTGTCAGGGGCACGGCGCTTGGCCTGCTCACCTTCGGTGGTCTTGGGTTGATGCTGCTTCTGCGGCTGATCGAACGCCCTCTGTTCGGACTGGAGCGACCCTGGACCCCGGGAATCACGCGCGCCGTCTGCACGGCTGCATTCCCGATCCTCGGAATCGGCTTCCGCCAGACTGGTCGACCGATGCGTGGACCCGGCGCGGCGGTGGCGAACCACTCATCCTGGCTGGACATCTTCGCGCTGAACGCGCGCAAGCGGATCTACTTCGTGTCGAAGTCCGAGGTTGCCGCCTGGCCTGGCATCGGCTGGTTGGCAAGGGCGACCGGCACCGTGTTCATCGCGCGCAAGGGGACCGAGGCGAAGGCGCAGGCGGACGTCTTCGCGGCGCGCCTGAAGGCCGGTCATCGGTTGATGTTCTTTCCTGAAGGCACCTCAACCGACGGACAAAGGGTTTTGCCCTTCAAGTCAACGCTCTTCGCAGCGTTCTTCGTACCGGACCTGCGCGAGATTGTGCAGCTGCAACCCGTCACCGTGATCTGGCGCGCCCCGTCGGACATGGACCCCCGATTCTACGGCTGGTGGGGAGACATGGACTTCGGCGGGCATCTTCTGGCAGTTATGGCGTCCCCTCGGCAAGGGTCGGTCGAGGTCGTGTATCACTCCCCCCTGCGCGTCGCCGACTTTCCAGACCGAAAGGCGCTGGCGCTGGCCTGCGAAGCGTCGGTCCGCGCGGCCCTTCCCCCGTCAGGCTGACCGACCTGGATCGCGACGCGGGGCGCGTTCGGGTGTCTGTCCGTCAGCGTTCCAGGATCAGCCGCCCGCCGCCGATCTCGATCCGCGTGAACCGTTCCAGGTAGCCCATTCCCAGGAGCGACCCCTCCATTGGCCCACCGTTCACGCTTGCGCGCAGACCGCGGTCCAGGATGTCGCCCAGCCGCACCTCGTCCAGCCGCACGGCAGCGGTGGTGACAATTCCGTTGGCCGTGGTCGCCCGCCCGGTGAAGCGCAGGGCATCCACGTCGATGCCGACGCTGCGGGCGTCGTCCTGGGTCAGCACCATCTCGGTTGCACCCGTGTCCACCAGGAAGTCGACCGGGACGCCGTTGATCTGCAGCGTCAGGTGGTAGTGCCCGTCGAAGGACCGCGGCACCTCGATCCGGCCGTCGCCCATCACGGTCGCCCGCCCCGGCAGAAGCTGACCGCGGACATCATCCCATAGCCCGTAGCCGGCGATGACCCCGAGAAACAGGAATATCCAGATGCCGGCGTGCTGCAGGCTCTTCGACAGGCTTTGCCGGTTCGCAACGAAGTAGCCCCCCACTGCCACCAGCAGCAGGGCCAGATAGGCCAGTCGTCCCCAGTCGTCGCCCGCCATGAACCGCCCTCCCGCTCGTTCAGATAGGATGACCGCCGGTCGATGTCACCCCGCCTGGTCGGCGCGATGTGGCTCGACCGACCGCCGCAGGGGTGCACTTCCCGGCGTGGCGGCATCCGCGACACGGGGCAACGTCGAAGGACAGGCGGACTGCGACGCGCTTCAGGGCCCCGGAAAAAGCGTGTCGATCCTGCCTGTCAGATAGTAGAACAGCAGGCCGCGCCATTCCTTCGCCCCGGCATCCGACAAGGACAGCCCGTCGATAAAGCCATAGAAGTAGGTGGGGCTGATTGGCGGGATAAACTTGAAATCAATGGGATAGGGCGTCGGATTGAACCCGATCCTGCGATAGGCCCCGATCAGACGCGGCATCCGGTGTGCGGGCGTGATCACCCACCAGACCTGATCGCGATCCTCCCCGACAAGGGCCAGGGTGTTGCTTGCACGCAGGGCGGTCGAGGGTGAATCCGGGTCGATCATGATCCGGTCCTGGGAAACTCCGAACTCCAGCAGTACCCGCCGCATTCCATCGGTCGCCCGCAGCGGCGGCGGCGGAAAGTCCGTGCCGCTGCCACCGCTCAGGATGATCCGCGCGTCTGGGTATCGCCGCGCCAGAAGCGCCGTTATCGGGATGGCTTCACCGCCATCCTCCAACTCCATCAGCGCGCCGTTGTGGGCAGCATGGACTTCGCTCAGCCCCGCGCCCAGCACGATAATGCCAAAGGGGGGATCGGCCCGGGCCAAATCAACCGGCGGAAAGCGCGTGACCAGGGGAGCGATCAGAACCTCGCAAAGACTGGTGAATCCGAAGGCGAAGAACCCACCCAGGCTGAAGGCAAGACAGTTTAACCCGCTGCGCCGCCAACCGATCAACAGGGCAAGAAAGGCAAGACCCGCCATCGCAAGGAACAGCGTCGAGGGCGTCGTCAGGAAATCGAGGACGGCTCTAAGAACTGACATGGGTGCTCCCACGCGAAGCCTGTTCCAAGGTCACCCTATAATCAAGCACTCGAACGTCCGACGGGCTAGATTGACGACTCAGGTCACACTTAAATCGTCAGTTGTTTTACTTTACAATATATTACAGATCACTTCTTGCAATTTACATAAGGCCTTT
This sequence comes from uncultured Rhodobacterales bacterium, assembly GCA_964473055.1. Taxonomy (GTDB): domain Bacteria; phylum Pseudomonadota; class Alphaproteobacteria; order Rhodobacterales; family Rhodobacteraceae; genus UBA996. The sequence continues at coordinate 12,897 of CAYYOE010000013.1, forward strand.
TCGCGCCGCGATGAACGCCCGCCTGCAAGCCCTCAGGCCGCCTCGCCCTTTTCCGCCGCCTCCAGCCGTTCCACTGCCGTCACCCAAAGCAACTCAGCACGGTCGAGCCCTTCCATCACTTCGGCGTATTTCTTCTGCCAGACTGCCGCCTTGTCGGGTTCGTCCCAAAGGGCGCGATCGGCAAGCTTGGTTGCCAGCTTGCCGCGCATGTCCTCGAGCTTGGCGATCCGCTCCTCGCCCCTCCGGACCTCGGCCTTCAGCGCCAGCAATTCGTCGCGGCTGGCCTTGCGGCGGGGTTTCTCGGGCTTGGGCTTGTCCTCGGCGCGGTCCCCGGCCAGCAGCATCCGGGCATAGGCGTCGAGGTCGTCCTCCCACACGGTCACCGCACCATCCTTGACCAGCCACAGCCGGTCGGCGACGAGGCCCAGCAGGTGGATGTCGTGGCTGACCAGCACCACGGCACCTGTATAGGCTGTAAGCGCCTCGACCAGCGCCTCGCGGCTTTCGATGTCCAGGTGGTTGGTCGGTTCGTCGAGGATCAGAAGGTGCGGCGCGTCGAGGGTCGCCAGAAGCAGCGACAGCCGCGCCTTCTGGCCGCCCGACAGCCGCGACACCAACGTATCGGCCTGATCGGCCATCAGCCCGAAGCCCGCCAGCCTCGCACGCAACCGGGGTTGACCTTCCTCGGGACGCAGGCGGAACAGGTGCTGAAGCGGCGTTTCCTCGGGGCGCAACTCGTCCATCTGGTGCTGCGCGAAATAGCCCACGCGCAGCTTGCCCGCGCGCGTCACCCGGCCACCCATTGGTGCCAGCCGCCCGGCAATCAGCTTGGACAGGGTCGACTTCCCCTCGCCGTTCCGGCCCAGCAGTGCAATCCGGTCGTCCTGATCCAGCCGCAGGTCGAGTTTCCGCAGGACCGGCGGGCCGTCATAGCCCACGGATGCCGATTCCATCGCCACGATGGGCGGCGACAGCTGTTCCGGCGCAGGGAAGCTGAACACATGCCGCGCGGCTTCCTCGGGCGCGGTGATCGGCGTCATCTTCTCCAGCATCTTGACGCGCGACTGCGCCTGCCGGGCCTTCGACGCCTTGGCCTTGAACCGGTCCACGAAGGATTGCAGGTGCGCGCGCCGGGCGTCCTGCTTCTTGGCCTCGGCCGCCTGCACCGCCCGCTGTTCCGCCCGCGTCCGGGCAAAGGTGTCATACCCCCCCGTCCACAGCGTCAACTTGCGGCTGTCCAGGTGCAGGATCGACCCGACCGCGCGGTTCAGCAGCCCCCGGTCGTGGCTGATGATCAGCACCGTATGGGGGTATTTCGCCAGGTAGCTTTCCAGCCACAGCGCGCCTTCAAGGTCCAGGTAGTTGGTCGGTTCATCGAGCAGCAGCAGGTCGGGCGCCGCGAACAGCACGCCCGCAAGCGCGACCCGCATCCGCCAGCCGCCCGAGAACGCCGAACAGGGCATCCGCTGTTCGGCATCGGTGAAGCCCAGACCCTTCAGGATTGCCGACGCCCGGCCTTCGGCCGACCAGGCGTCGATATCGGCCAGCCGCGCCTGGATGTCGGCGATCCGGCCCGGATCGGTCGCATGCGCGGCCTCGTCTATCAGGCTCGCGCGCTCGGTGTCGGCCGCCAGCACGGTATCGAGCAACGACACCTCCGACCCCGGCACTTCCTGCGCCACGCCGCCGATTCGCGTGCGGGCGGGAATGCTGATGCGGCCGCCTTCCAGCGTCAGTTCGCCCCGGATCAGCCGGAACAGTGTCGTCTTGCCCGCGCCGTTGCGCCCCACCAGACCCACCTTGTGGCCCGTGGGAATCGTGGCGGACGCGCCCTCGAACAGGGGGCGGCCGTCAATCGACCAGGTGATGTCCTCGATCCGCAACATGGGGGCGCCCTAGCAGATGGACGCGCACACGGAAAGCGGCATCAGGTCAGGAGAACGCCGTCGAAGCTGAAGACCAGCGCCACGCGGTCGCCACTGAAGAAGGCCTCGTCACGGGGCCCGACCCGGAAGCTCACATCGGCCACCTGCACCCCGGTGAACCGCAGGTGCAGCAACTGCGACCCCTCCCATTCCGCCTCGAGCTGCACCCCGCCACGTCCGACGTGGAACACCGCGCCGCCGCCCCTTGCCCAGTTCATCATGCCCGAGGTCGACACCCCACCGTCATCCCGGATGGTTTCGGTCACGACCAGCGCCTTGCGCCCGTCCGGCGCGGGCAGGGACAGGGTGACCATGAACGTGACCTTGGGCGCCGGCCGGCGTGGCCTGCGCCTGCGCCGGGGCACAGAGATCTTGGCAAGGAAGCGTTCCATGTCCCGTTCCCGCGCGGCCACGGTGGCGGCAGTGGCGTCGCGGTCCCGCCAGTTCTGCAGGTCCTGTCCGCTCTCGACCATCTCGCGCACCCGCGCCAGCAAGTCAGGGTCCAGCGCGCACTGCTCCCACTGGGCATAGGCCAGCGCGAAGTGGGCGACAAAGGTCTCGTCACTGTCGGCAAAGCTTAGGGCAAACTCCTGCAGGATCGTAGCGCTGGCCACATCGGGCGACGCGCCGCCTTCGCACAGGTCCAGGAACGCGTCGTGGATGTCGGCGAAGACATCGTCCGCGTCGACCGCCGTTCCCCAGGTTCCCATGGTCGCCCCGATGCATGTCCTGCAATGGCGAGGCTACCACATTCTCCGAAAGACGAAAACGCACCAAGGCTTGCCCCGGCCCGCACCGCCAGAGCACGACGGCGGCTCAGGAGCGCTGGATATGGTGCTGCCCGAGGTTCATGCTTGGTTTCGGTCCCGCAGAACGAAGGTTCACCGCCATGCGCCCCGCAATACCGCTTCTTGCCCTGGCCCTTGCGGCCCCCCTGCCCCTCTCGGCCCAGGACCTTGTGCCGTTCCGGTCACCATCGGACAGCATCCACTGCCTGATCGTGGACATGCCCGACTGGCAGGGCGTGCGCTGCGACATTGCCGCATATGTGCCGTTGTTCCGCAAGCGCCCCGCGGACTGCGGCCTGGACTGGGGCGGGGCGTTCGAGGTCGGCGCGCAGGGTCGGCGGGACTGGCCTGCGTCGGCGACACGGTGCGCGACCCCGGCGCGCCGGTGCTGGGCTATGGCCAGCAGGTCGCGTGACCGGGCATCCTGTGCACCTCGCTGCAGTCGGGGATGACGTGCGCGAACGCCGAGGGGCACGGGTTCACCCTGTCGCGTGCCCGGCAGCACCCGTTCCAGCGCACCGGGCCATCCCCGTGCACCGCCAGACGCGGCCTTGGCAGCGCCGGGCGCCCCGTGCTAGGGCGCGCGCGTCACATCCGGCGGGCCGATCCGGTCCGCCCTTTTCCTGAAAGAGGAACCCCATGGCCATCGAGCACACGCTGTCGATCATCAAACCCGACGCCACCCGCCGCAACCTGACGGGCGCCATCAACGCCAAGTTCGAGGAAGCCGGTCTGCGCATCGTCGCGCAGAAGCGCATCCACCTGACGCTGGCCCAGGCGCAGAAGTTCTACGAGGTCCACAAGGACCGGCCGTTCTTCGGCGAACTGACCGAGTTCATGGCGTCCGGGCCGGTCGTCGTGCAGGTGCTGGAAGGCGAAGGTGCCATCGCGAAGAACCGCGAAGTGATGGGTGCGACCAACCCGGCGAACGCCGCCGAAGGCACGATCCGCAAGGAATTCGCCCTGTCGGTGGGCGAGAACTCGGTGCACGGGTCGGACGCGCCGGAAACCGCGGCGGTCGAGATCGCCTATTTCTTCTCGGGCCTCGAACTGGTCGGCTGAGCCGACACCGGGACGCGACGCGGGGGGCTGTCTGCCCCCCGCCGGCGCAGGGCGCCGGCCCCCCCGAGGATATTTTCACCACGTCGAAGCGGAAATGGTCAGCCCCGCATCCGGGCGGCCTCGGGATCGAACAGGGCCGTGGTGCGGACGGTGGCCCGGCGGCGTTGGCCGAGGATCTCGATGGTGAAGTGTTCGCCGTCGTGGATACGGTCGGGCGGCAGGAAACCCAGCGCCACCGATTGCCCCGCATGGTGCGCGTAGCCGCCCGAGGTGCAGAAACCCAGGACCGTGTCGCCGTCGAAGATCGGCTCCCAGGCGACCACGTCGGCATCGGCGGCATCGACGATCAGGCAGGCGAGTTTGCGGGATGGCCCTGCGTCGCGGGCGCGGGCGGCGGCGTCGGCGCCGATGAAGCCGTTGCGCTTCCAGTCGATGAAGCGGTCGAGGCCGGTTTCCACGGGCGTGTAGTCGGGCTTGTATTCCCGCATCCAGGACCCGAAGGGTTTCTCCAGCCTGAGGCTCATCATGGCGCGCATGCCGAAGGGGCGCATCCCGTGGGGAGCGCCCGCAGCAGCGAGCAGGTGATGGAGCGCCACCTGATGCTGGGCGTCGCAGTAGATCTCGTAGCCCAGATCGCCCGTGTAGCTGACGCGGGCCACCGTGACGGGGATGTGCCCGATGGCCATGGGCCGCACCGACAGGAACGGGAGGGCCGCGTTCGACACGTCCGCCCCGGTGGCAGCATGCAGCACGTCGCGGGCGCGCGGACCGGCGATCTGGAAGCCGAGGCGCTGGTCGGAGATGTTGGTGACGGTGACGCCGGGTGCTGCGTGCGCCTTGAACCAGCGCAGGTGGAAGTTCTGCGCGGAGTAGCTGGCCGTCAGCTGCACTGTCTCGGGGCCAAGGCGCATCATGGTGAGGTCGCCGATGATGCGGCCCTTGGGCGAGAGCATGGGCGTGAGGGTGATGCGACCTTCGGAGGGCATGCGGCCCGCCATGAGGCGGGACAGCCACGACACCGCTTCGGGGCCTTCCACCAGATACTTGCCGAAGTTGTGGATCTCGTTGATCCCCACCGCTTCGCGCACCACGCGGCACTCGGCCCCCACCGCCGCGTGGGCGTTCGACCGGCGGAAGGAAGGGACCTCGTGGCGCGCTTCGCCTTCGGGGGCGAAGTAGTTGACGTGTTCCATCCCGTAGGCCGATCCCCAGACGGCACGCTCAGCGTCCCACAGGCCCCAGGCCGGGGTGGTCCGCAGCGGCCGCGCGGCGGGCAGTTCCTCGTTCGGGTAGCTGATCGAGAAGCGGCGCTGGTAGTTCTCGGTCACCTTCAGCCGCGTCCAGTCCGGCCCCGTCCAGTCGCCGTAACGGGCCACGTCCATGGCGTAGATGTCGGATTCGGTCTCGCCATGCGTCATCCATTCCGCCAGCGCCTTGCCGACGCCGCCGCCCTGGCTGAACCCCGCCATCACGGCGCAGGCCGACCACAGGCCGGGCTTGCCGGGGATGGGCCCCACCAGCGGGTTGCCGTCGGGGGCGAAGGTGAAGGGGCCGTTGATCACGCGCTTCATGCCCGCGCGACCCAGCACGGGGTAGCGGCGGAAGGCGGCCTCCAGCGGTTCCGCGACGCGGTCGAGGTCGTCGTTCAGGAGTTCATGCCCGAAGTCCCAGGGCGTGCCGCCGACCGCCCAGGGCGTGGCCTTCTGTTCGTAGATGCCGATGCACAGGCCGCGGCCTTCCTGGCGCAGGTAGGTCTCGCCGCCCGGGTCCATCATGTGGGGCAATTCGGTGGGGTGGTTGTAGACCTCGGGGATGTCGTCGGTGACGAAATACTGGTGCTCCATCGGGTGGAGCGGCAGGTAGACGCCCGCCATGCGGCCCACCTCGCGCGCCCAGAGGCCCGCGGCGATGACGACGTGTTCGGCGCGGATCGTGCCCTGTTCGGTGACCACGTCCCATTCCTGGCCTTGCGGGGTCAGCGCGGTGACGCGGTTCCTCAGGATGATCTCGGCCCCCGCCATCCGCGCGGCCTTGGCATAGGCGTGGGTGGTGCCCGACGGATCAAGGTGGCCATCGAGCGGGTCGTAGAGCCCACCCACAACGCCCTCGACGTTGGTTATCGGGGAAAGCTCCGCGATTTCCTTCGGTCCGACAAGATGCGTATCGAGGCCCATGTAGCGGTGCTTGGCGCGTTCGGCGGTCAGGTAGTCCATCCTGTCGCGCGTGGTGGCGAGCGTCACGCCGCCCACATGGTGTAGTCCGCAGGACATGCCGGTGATGCGTTCGAGTTCCCGATACAGCCGGATCGTGTAGCCCTGAAGGGCCGCCATGTTGGTGTCGGCGTTCAGGGTGTGGAACCCGCCCGCCGCGTGCCAGGTGGAGCCGGAGGTGAGCTCGGAGCGTTCGATCAGGACCACATCCGTCCAGCCCTCGCGCGTCAGGTGGTAGAGGACCGAACACCCCACCACGCCGCCGCCGATCACCACCACCCGTGCCGTCGTTCGCATCGCCGCCCCCTGCCCTCTTGCCCCGCCACCTTATCGGGGCGGATCGGCACGGGCATGGCCCGAATTCGACATATGGTGTCGTTTTGGGCGAGGCGCGCGGGATCAGAAGGTCTCCTGCACGCGCAGATGGCTGTGGCGGTGCGCCTCTCCGTCGGCGTGGCTGTGGACCTCGTGTTCCACCCGGATCGGGATCAGGGCGAGCGACCCGTGCCGGATGCCGCGTTCCAGGAACAGCCCGTTGGCATAGGCCGAAACCTGCGCCACCGACCCCCGCAGCACGGCGACCTCGACCGCTGCGGCGTGGTCCACCGGGACGGACAGGGCAGCGATGGTGCGGTCGTGACGGTCCTGGCGGCCCTGCGGCACGCGGCGGGCAAGGTCGCGCAGCGTGGGGTCGAGCGCGTAGCTGACCACGGCCAGGCAATCGGCTTCGGGCGCACCATGCTGGCGTCCGGACAGGCCCAGGCGCACGAGATCTCGCAGCGCCTCGGACCGGTTGGTGGCGCCGGACTGCGCCATGAAGGCGTCAAGCTGCTCGAGAAGTTCGGGTTCGATCGTGATCGTGATGCGCTGCATCGGGGCGGCTCCGGTGTAGGTCGCGGCCAGCCTAGCACGGGTGGGGGGGCGGGGGGAAAGTGGGGGCGGGTGAAAACGAATGTACAGCGCGCCCTGCCCGGATCAGCCGCGTAGGCCACCCGGGCAGCGGCTGGCGTTCGGGCCTGACGCGACAAAGTGCAGACCACCTGCGTTGCTGTGGCAGTCCGCGGTCATCCGATGCCCTCTGCGCAAGCCTTTGTGGATTGGTGCTGACCCAGGAGCCTTGGCTGGCGCTGTGCGACCTGCCGTCAACGATGCCGGTGCGCCGCGGTGCCGTGCGGGATCAGGGAGTGCGGCACCTCCTGCCCGTGGCGAGCCATCAGGTCGGCGTCGCCCAGGACCGCGCGGGCGGGGCCGTCGGCCCTGATACGGCCGCCTTCGGGCGATGCGTCGATCAAGACGACCCTTGGACACAGGTCAAGGATCAACTCCAGATCGTGGCTGGCGATCAGCATGGCCTGCGGCAGGCCCGCCAGCAGCGCGATCAGGCGGCGTCGGTTGCGCAGGTCAAGCGCGGCCGAAGGTTCGTCCAGCAGCAGCACCCCGGGATCCATGACCAGCACGCCCGCGATGCAGGCAAGCCGTTTTTCCCCGCCGGACAAGTGATGCACCGGGCGATTGGCAAGGTGGGCGATTCCGGTCCGGTCGAGCGCGTTTGCCACGGCGTCGGACAACGCGGCCCCCGTCAGTCCCATGTTCGCGGCACCAAAGGCGACGTCTTCGGCAACGGTCGGGCTGAACAACTGGTCGTCGGCATCCTGGAACACCAGACCGACGCCCGGAACGAAGGCGCCGGGGCGAAGCGGCTGATCGTTCAACGTGACGTGCCCGTGCGTCGCGCGCAGCGCACCCGCCAGCGTCAAGAGGAGGCTGGACTTGCCCGCCCCGTTCGGACCGACGAGGCCGACACGCTCGCCCGGGGCCAACGCCAGGTCTATACCCGACAGCACCCTTGCGCCTCCGGGGCGGACAAGACCAAGGCCCCGGGCCGCGATCACCGGCGGGGTCACGACAGGCGGTCCAGCAGCAGCAGGGCAACGGCCGCAAGGGCCATGCCGGACAGGGCGACCCAATCCCATGCGCCTCGGACGAACGGGGTCGGCGGGGCCGCACTGTCCGCACCATGTCCGCGGAGGCGCATGGCGTGCCATACCCGGTCGGACCGGGCGTGGCTGCGCAGGATCAGGCTGGCCAGTGCCCAGCCGGTGGACTGGAGCGGCGGCTGGCGAGTGTTGGCGGTGCGAAGGCGCATGGACAGACGCATCCGCATGAAATCGCGTTGCAGGTCCTCGGCATGGCGCAGCGTCAAAATCGCCATGTCCGCCATGAGCGCGGGCAGGCCAAGGCTGCGCAGCGCGGCGATCAGCCGGGCCACAGGGACCGGGCCGATCAAGGCGGCGATCAGGGCGAAGATACACAGGAACCGCAGCGCGATGGTGACGGCAGCGACCAGCCCCTCTGCACGCAGGGTAAGGGGCCCGAAGCGGACCAGATCCGTTGCGCCCGCCGCGAATGGCAGCATCAGGACCAGAGCGCCGACGACCAGAGCGGGCCATCTCAGCGCTCGGGCCAGCGCGGCGGCAGTCAGGCCGAACGCACGCGCGAGCGCGAGGGTCAGCAACAGCATGGCAACCAGTGCGGCAGGCGCATGCAGGGCCGAGAAGGCAAAGGCGAGGACGGCCAGCGCCACCAGACGCAGTCGCGGGTCGCGGATCGGGCCGGACAATGTCACGTCCGGGGCGGTCTCAGGGCGCATGCAGCAGGTCCGGGCCGACCCGGCGCAGGAAGGCCAGGGCCGCCGCGACGACCACGCCTTCGACCACCATCAGCGGCAGGTGCGCAACGGCCAGCGCCGCGATGGCGGCCCGCTCGGTGCCCGCGTCCAGATGCGCCGGCAGACCCGCCAGCAGCACGCCCGAGAACAACGCGACCGCAAGCGCCACCGCCCCGGCGCCAAGCGCCGCGTCGGCCGCGCCGCGCAGGCGTCCCGCGCCGGACGCACCGCCGGTCAGGTGCAGCGCCGCGAAGGCCGCCATTGCCGGCAGGCCCAGGACCAGCGTGTTCACCCCCAGCGTGGTCAGTCCGCCATGGCCGAACATCACCGCCTGGAAGAACAGCCCGATCATGACGGCGGGCACCGCATACCAGCCCAGCACCGCCCCCATCAGGCCGGGCAGCAACAGATGCACGCTGGCGGGTGGCACGGGGATATGGACCAGCGAGGCCGCGAAGAACACCGCTGTCATCAAGGCCGCGCGCGGCACGCCTGCACCCGGGTCGGGCCGGGCGCGGATGCGCGACAGGGCAAGCGCGGCCATCCCGCCCGCCGCGACCCAGCCGCCCAGCGTCAGTCCGATGGGCAGGATGCCGTCGGGTATATGCACCTCAGGCGCCCCCAGGTTTGCCGCGGCTGCGCAGGACATATGCCGCCGTGCCGATGCAGCCCCAGCCGACGCAGGCCACCATCAGCAGGCGCTGCACCAAGGTAAGGCCCGCGGCAGGCGCGGTCGCCACGGTCGCGTCGGTCCCTGCCGTGATCTCGACGTAACCCATCGCACCATGCCCCGCCTGCCGCGCCTGGATGGCCCAGCGGCCGGGCCGGTCGTTGTCGGGCTGGAACAGGAACCGCCCCTCGGCATCGGCAACCGACACGGCCCAGGGGCGGGCGGGGTCGTCGGGGGCGTATATGGTGATCTGTGCGCCCGCCATGGCCTCGCCCGTATCATATCGCGCCTGCACGGCAATCGCCCTGGTCTGCACGGCGTCCAAGACAGCGCCATGGGCCTGTGCCTGTCCGGCCCCGGCCAGTGCCATCAGGACGCCAAGAGCCGCGATGCTGAACCTATTCGAAGGTGACGGCACAATGCCCCTCGCCCACATGCCCGATGTGCAGCCCGGCCAGATCGATTGACTGGACGCCGCCACCCGCGAAGGGATCGAAGCCGACCGCATCCAGGTTCATCGGATCGTCGGGTGACTTGTCGGCCCGGCCAAAGATGTGATCGAGGTGGAAAGTCAGCTCCACCTCGGCGGTGCCGCCATCCGCGAGAAACCCGGTTCGTGCATCGCCGACGTATTCGCCGCAGGCGTAGCGATGGGTGGCATCGCTGGTCAGCGTGAAGTCGACCGTCTGCCCACCCCGCGTCGCAGTTCCCGCAAGCACCATAGACATCCCGGCGTTGTCGCCCCGGGGCGCGGGGACCACGGACCAGACCACGGCGTTGTAGTGGCCAAGCGGTGCCTCAAGTGTCGCCAGCAGCACCCGCCCGTCCGCATCGGTTTCCGTCAGGTCGATCGTCAACGGCGCGCCGTCGCCAAGTGGCACGGTCACGCTTGCGACGGGCGCGCCCCCGGCCTCGGCGTCGAAGGGCGGATCGGATTGCAGGGCAGCGACCCCGGCCAGCGTTACCTCGATCCGGTCGAACACGAGCTGCCAGCCGTCCTTTGTCAATTCCGGTGCCACGAACCCCTCGGTGGCCAGATCCTCGCCATTGGCGAAGACGCCCAACTTGCCCGCCGCATGCGACGGAGCGCCGACCAGCGCGAGGAGGATGGCTGTGGCCCCAAGGGCGAAAACGTTATGGTTCATTAGATGGTTCACCTTTGGTCCGCTGCTGTAAGAAAAACTCTATGAAGGATCATACCGAGGTGCAAGCCCTTCGGCGGTCCTTGCCAAGTCCGGGCCACCCCGCGCAGGATGCCACGGCAGATTTGCGGGACGGAGCAGGCGCAGGCATGGCATCGGGCGGCGGACGACGACTGGATGACGCCGCCCGCGCGGCGTGGCTGGCCTATGTGGGCGGGCTGAAACAGGACGAGATCGCCGCTCAGATGGGGATATCGCGGCAGGCGGCGCAACGGCTGGTGTCGCAGGCGCTGGCGGCCGACCTGGTGAAGGTGCGCATCGACCATCCGATCGCGCGCTGCATGGAACTGGCGCGGGCGGTACGGGACCGGTTCGGTCTGTCCCATTGCGAAGTGGTGCCGACGCTTGCCAGCGCCGAGACCTCTGGTCTGGCGGTGTCCTGGGCGACCGGCGACCTGATCGAGCGCTGGCTGATGCGCGACGAGGCGCAGACCATCGGCCTCGGCACCGGACGCACGCTGCGCGCGGCGGTCGAGCATCTGCCGCAGATCGACTGTCCGCAACACCGGATCGTGTCGCTGACCGGCAACATCACGCGCGACGGGTCGACGGCCACTTACAACGTGTTGTTCACGATGGCCGACAAGGTGACCGCGCCGACCTTCCCGATGCCACTGCCAGTAGTGGCCGCAACCCCCGAGGAACGCGATGCCCTGTTGGGGCAGAAGACGTTGACAGCGACCCGCGCGCTTGCGGAGAGCACGGACGTGCGGTTCCTGGGGATCGGGACGATGGGGCCCGGCGCGCCACTGGTGCTGGACGGTTTCCTCACCGAGGCCGAGCGCGCCCGTCTGGCGGGCCTGGGCGCTGTGGGCGAGATCACGGGCCATGTCTTCGACGCCGCGGGGCGACCCGTGGACGACCCGGTGAATGCGCGGATCTGCAGCGCCTCGCTGCCGCCCGACCCGAAGATCCCCACCATCGCGTCCGCCCGCGGGCCGGCCAAGGTTCCGGCGATTCGGGGGGCGCTGGTCGGGCGGCTGTTCACCGGGCTGGTGACGGACGAGGACACGGCCGCCGCTCTGCTGGCCTAAGGCACATCGTAAATCTCTGGAATATAGATGGAAATCGCGAATCCCGCGCGTGGCGCCGCGTTGCGGCGTGGAGCATGGCTTGACGTGGCGTGACGGAAATACGAGCATACGCCCATGAGCTGAATAATTGCTCATCACGGGAGGAACTCATGACAACGACACTTCGCGCCCTTCTGGGCGCAACGGCGCTGTGCGCCCTTGGCACCGCATCGCTGGCGCAGACCACCATCACCGTCGCCACGGTGAACAACGGCGACATGATCCGGATGCAGGGACTGACCTCGGAGTTCGAGGCGGCCAATCCGGGCATCACTGTCCAGTGGGTGACACTGGAAGAAAACGTGCTGCGCCAGAACGTGACCACCGACATCGCGCAGGGCGGCGGTCAGTATGACGTGGTGACCATCGGCCAGTACGAGGCCCCGATCTGGGCCGCAAACGACTGGCTGGTCGCGCTGGACGACCTGGGCCCGGACTACAACATCGACGATCTCTTGCCCGCCATGCGCGCCGGGCTGTCGCATGACGGCACACTCTACGCCTCGCCGTTCTATGGCGAAAGCTCGATGGTAATGTACCGGACCGACCTGATGGAAAAGGCCGGGCTGACCATGCCCGACGCCCCCACCTGGGACTTCATCCGCGAGGCGGCCATCGCCATGACCGACCGCGACAACGGCGTCTATGGCATCTGCCTGCGCGGCAAGCCCGGCTGGGGCGAGAACATGGCCTTCCTGACGGCCATGTCCAACAGCTTTGGCGCGCGCTGGTTCGACGGGGACTGGAACCCGCAGTTCGACAGCCCCGCCTGGGCCGCGACGCTGGACTTCTACCTGGACCTGATGGCGCAAGCAGGACCTCCGGGCGCGTCGGGCAACGGGTTCAACGAGAACCTCGCACTGTTCCAGACCGGGCGCTGCGGCATGTGGATCGACGCCACGGTGGCGGCGTCCTTCGTGACCAACCCCACGGATTCGACCGTTGCCGACCAGGTCGGCTTTGCCTTGGCCCCCGACACGGGCCTGGGCAAGCGAGGCAACTGGCTGTGGGCCTGGGCGCTGGCGATCCCCGCCTCGTCGCAGAAGGTGGACGCGGCCAAGGCCTTTGTCACCTGGGCGACCAGCGCGGACTACACCGCCCTCGTGGCCAGCCGCGAAGGCTGGGCGAACGTGCCCCCGGGCACCCGTGTCTCGCTGTACGAGAACCCCGAGTACCTGGCGGCGGCGCCCTTCGCGCAGATGACGCTCGACTCGATCCTGTCGGCCGATCCGACCAACCCCTCGGTCGATCCGGTGCCCTATACCGGTGTCCAGTTCGTCGCGATCCCGGAATTCGCGGGCATCGCGACCGAAGTCGGGCAGATCATGGCCTCGGCATTGGCCGGGCAGATCACGGCGGCCCAGGCGCTGGATCGCGCCCAGACGCTGACCACCGACGAGATCGAGGCCGCGGGCTACTGACGCCCGCGACCCTGGCGGGGGCGGCCTGACGACTGCCCCCGCCATCTAGCGGCGCTGACGAGATGGGCGGGGACCTCCCTGCCCTGCCTGATCCGGCGCCGCCCCTTTTCCCGCCCGTTTCCCGGAGGTGCCCCATGGCCACGGCCCATTCCCGGTCTGCCGCCCGCCTGATGCTGGCGCCCGCCGTATTCCTGCTTCTGGTCTGGATGCTGGTCCCGCTGTGCATGACATTGTGGTTCTCGCTTCTCGACTATCGCCCGCTGCGCGGCGTATTCGAATGCTGCGAGGGTTTCGGGAACTACGCCCGCTTTGTCTCGGCCTCGGCCTTTCAGGAAAGCGTGATCACCACGCTGATGATGGTGGGCGGCATCCTGGTGATCACGGTGGGCGGCGGCATCTTGCTGGCCTTGCTGCTGGACCAGCCGATCTGGGGCCAGGGTGTCGTGCGCATCCTGGTCATCGCGCCGTTCTTCGTGATGCCGACGGTCGCCGCGCTGGTCTGGAAGAACATGTTCATGAATCCGGTCAACGGGTTGCTCGCGCACCTGTGGCGGTTCTTCGGGCTGACGCCGGTGGACTGGCTGACGCAGGTGCCGCTGTTGTCGATTATCATCATCGTCTCGTGGATGTGGCTGCCGTTCGCCACGCTGATCCTGCTGACCGCGCTGCAATCGCTGGACAGCGAGCAGCTGGAAGCGTCCGAGATGGATGGCGCGGGGCCGGTGTCGCGCTTCGGCTTCATCATCCTGCCGCACATGGCCCGCGCGATCACCGTAGTGATCCTTATCCAGACGATCTTTCTTCTGTCGATCTTCGCGGAAATCTTCGTGACCACGGGCGGCGGGTTCGGCACCCGGACGCTGACCTACCTGGTCTATCAGCGCGTCATCGAAAGCCAGAACATCGGGCTGGGGTCGGCCGGCGGGATCCTCGCCGTGATCCTGGCGAACATCGTGGCCTTCTTCCTGATGCGCATCGTCGGCAAGAACCTGGACAGGTGATCCCATGGCCCGCACCGCTTCCCCCCGCCGTCGCCTCGTCACCTCGGCCCTGGCCTGGACGATCGCGCTTCTGATCTTCTTCCCGATCCTCTGGACCTTCCTGACCAGCTTCAAGACCGAATCCGTGGCCATCGCCGACCCTCCGGTGTTCCTGGCCTTCGACTGGACGCTGGAAAACTACGGCGTGGTGCAGGAGCGGTCGAACTATGCCCGGTTCCTGTGGAATTCCATCGCCATCGCGCTGGGGTCCACCGCGCTGGGGCTGGTCATCGCCATTCCCGCCGCCTGGTCGATGGCCTTCGTGCCGGGGCGGCGGACCAAGGACGTGCTGCTGTGGATGCTGTCCACCAAGATGCTGCCCGCGGTGGGCGTGCTCTATCCGATCCGCCTGGTGCTGATCGAGTTCGGGCTGCTGGATACGCGCGGCGCGCTGATCTTCATCCTGACCATGATCAACCTGCCGATCATCGTCTGGATGCTGTATACCTACTTCCGCGAGATCCCGGGCGAGATCCTGGAGGCCGCGCGGATGGACGGCGCGGGGCTGAAGGCCGAGATCCTGTATGTGCTGACGCCCATGGCGATCCCCGGCATCGCATCGACCGTCCTTCTGAACATCATCCTGGCCTGGAACGAGGCATTCTGGACACTGACGCTGACCACGGTCAACGCGGCCCCGCTGACGGCGTTCATCGCCAGTTATTCCAGCCCCGAGGGCCTGTTCTACGCGAAACTCAGCGCGGCCTCGACCATGGCCATCGCGCCGATCCTGATCATGGGCTGGTTCAGCCAGAAACAACTTGTCCGCGGCCTGACGTTCGGCGCGGTGAAATAGGAGGGGCCGGGATGGGACGCATCACGCTCGACAAGGTGACCAAGGCGTTTGGCGAGGTCCAGGTGATCCCGCCGCTGGACCTCACGATCGAGGATGGCGAGTTCTGCGTCTTCGTCGGACCCTCCGGCTGCGGCAAGTCCACGCTTCTGCGGCTGATCGCGGGGCTGGAGGACGTGTCGGACGGCCAGATTCGCATCGACGGCCAGGACGCCACGCGGGTGCCCCCGGCGAAGCGCGGGCTGGCGATGGTATTCCAGTCCTACGCCCTCTACCCGCACATGTCGGTGCGCAAGAACATCGCCTTTCCACTGCGCATGGCCGGCCTTTCGAGGGACGAACAGGACCAGCGGGTGGCGGCTGCCG